>NZ_JBFSUV010000015.1:0-90191 GCF_041467515.1 Vibrio sp. 10N.247.311.12 | reverse complement strand
TTGGAGCGTGCAGCGGGAATCGAACCCGCATCATCAGCTTGGAAGGCTGAGGTAATAGCCATTATACGATGCACGCACATCGTCTTAACGAGTTTGATAATGCCACATCTAACTGAAAACGAAACCTTTTTCTTTCATTTTTATTCTAAGTGCTCGCATAACCACCACACCGCTAGTTTTTCAATCATGTTCGGCGTTTTCAGAGTGAATAAAATGTGACTAAACTCTCGTTAAACGGAGGGCGAGAAACAATGGAAAATCCCCCGCTATTTCTGTGACAAATTCGGTTTGATTTATAAACCAGTTTGTTGGTGTTAGCTTGTCATAAAACCCATACAAATTAAGGAATTTGGAGTGTTAACATAAACTGATTTTTAATCGTGTTTTGGCGTCCATTAATAACAATATGGATGCATAAATTTAACTTACCAACCAGTCGAAGTATTCAGGAAACTAATCCCAAATGAGTAGAGTTATACGCACCTTTAAGCGTTCGAAGAAAAAAGTAACGAGTTGAGTTGATAATTTACGCAAAAGTCTCGTCAATCCGTCTATCGTTTGGTACATTTGCCGCACATTTTGTCTCCCCTAAAATACCCATGCCTTCTCAGTTCCGAATTAACAAAATTGTTGAAATTGGTGACACTCTTCACCGCAGTGGTTGTGCTCCGTATAAGCTTGAAAAATATACACAATATTATGCTAAAAAGCATGGTGTGGATGTGATGATCCAAGCAACGCCAACCGCGATCAATTATCAGTTTCCAGACGATAACAACGCTGTGATTCTTAAGCGTCTAAAGCCTGCTTCAATTAACCTGAGTTTGTTGGCTAATACCATCATTCGTATTAACCAACCGAGCAGTGAGCCTGTACCAGAGCCTGTCGGTTACTCTAAATTTGTGACTGCACTAGCCAATATGGGGATTCCGCCTGCGTATTTGATGCTGGTGGGCAGTACGTTGGAAGCGGTGGGTTTTTCTGCGTTATTGGGTTTGATGGTTTGGGTCTGTCAGCAAGTCCTTCATTCACGTCGCGCTATCGCAGTTGAATTCATCTCGGCACTGTTAACGGGTATCTTTGTAGCGTTTTTGGCGAGCACAGGGTTGCCGATACCAGTGTGGGCGTTGTGTATCGCCTCGATCGTCTTGTTTGTCCCCGGGTTATCCATAGCCAACGCACTAGAATGTTTGGCGTTTAATGACTTGGTTTCTGGTACCAGCTTGCTAGGGCAGAGCGCCTTAACCCTGATTAAGCTGTTTGTAGGGATTATCATGGGGCTCAACATCGGTGAAGCGATATGGGGACAAGCGGTCTCCATCGACTATATCAATGCGGTACCGATGTGGATGCACATATCTGGCTTGGTGCTGATCTCTGTTTCTATCGGTGTGATGTTCAATGCGCGACCTAAAGACATCTTACTTGGTTTACCAGTAGCGGTTCTCGGTATGTGGGGCCCGTTCTACCTAGGTTTTGATAGTGGTTGGGTTGTCGGTACTTGGGTTACGACGGTTCTTATTACTTTGTACGGGACTTGGATTGCCAAGAAGATGGAGCTCACGGGCTCTATTTATATCGTGCAAGGGATCATCATCTTGGTTCCGGGTAGCCGAGTATTAGTAAGTGCCAGCCAATCGGTGTTTGAACAGTCGATTCTGCCTATCCCGAGTATTGGTTTATCGGCGTTATTCATGTTCTCGGCAATCGTGGCAGGGCAAATCACCGCTTACTCGATTTACTCACCAAAAGTCGAACGTTAAGCCGTTCCGCTTTTCAAACCTTTAAACAAACACAGCTTAGCGGCTGTGTTTGTTCGTTTTAGGTGCTGCTCTTTTTTGAAGACAATTAGCTCTCCGTAAAACTTGTTAGATTTATGCTCGCTAAGCCTGACAAGAGCCATTAAAATGGAACAAATTCTATTTAAATTAAGTATTAACGTATGTCTCTACCTCCTTGTCCGCAATGCCAATCTGAATATGTCTACCCAGACCAAAACAACCTAATCTGCCCTGAGTGTGCCTATGAGTGGAATCCAGAAGAAGAGCGTTTAGAAAGAGAAGCCGCGCGTGTTAAGGACGTAAATGGCGTTGTATTGGAAAGTGGCGATAAAGTTACCTTCATTAAAGATCTAAAAATTAAAGGCAGTTCTAGCGTACTGAAAATCGGCACTAAAGCCGTGATTCGACGCATCAACGAAGGCAAAGATCACCAGCTAGATTGCAAGTTGGATGGTGGCGGTGAAATGTTGGTTACGGCGAAGTACGTTAAGAAGCAATAGTCGATAATCGGTCAAAATTGCGAGTTGCTAATGAACTAAATAGCGTAAAACCGGCGGAGAATTAACATCATATGGACATGGTTAAAGCTGCTCTTTCGCATTCAACTGCCTTTCATCACTATGTGAACGCCTGTGTTGAAGATGGGTTAGATATTTACACGGGCATTTCTGATGGCAGTGATGCCTATTTAGAAAGACGAATTGCTTATTCAAAAGGTGGGGGTTTGCCAGAAGGGTGGACGCCTGCTTCTACTTATTTTTGTTTCGAGTCTGGACGTATTCTTGGAGTGATAAGAGTTCGTCATGGCACCAGTCCGTACATTCACGATGTCATCGGACATATCGGCTACGAGACTTTGCCACAAGCGAGAGGGCGGGGTATCGCAAGTCATATGTTGTCTTGGGTTCAACGGTACGTATTGTCCGAAAGCGCTATTATTACGTGTGAGAGGGGCAATATAGCTTCGCAAAAGGTCATTGAGAAGTGCGGTGGACAATTCCTGAGTACCTTTTATTCAGAGCAAGATAAACACGAAGTCTTACGTTACCAACTAGAACCAAAATGAACATTTAAGCGTGGCATCTTTTGGTTTGATCGGGGTTACTATGTCCCGGTTTAAACGAAAATGAAGCCATAGCCAATTATTGTTGGAGGTATTTTGAAGTATTCAACAAGACCTGCTCAGTCATCAGATTATGAATTTCTGTTCGAGCTAAAAAAGGCGGCTGAATATGAGCCAATCAAGGCTGTTTTTGGCTGGGATGACCAAATTCAACGAGACATACACGCCGAAGAGTGGGCAGAGGAAAGGCCTGAAATCATTGAGTATCAGGGCAAAGCGATTGGCAGTGTGTTGCTGCAAGACAAAGGCGAGCACTTCTATTTTTGCCGATTCTTTCTACTGCCTGAATATCATGGCAAAGGTATTGGCAGCCAAGTTTTAACGGATTGCTTAGCTCAAGCAGCCAAACTCAATAAGCCTGTGGAGTTGTGTTATTTACAAGGTAATCGAGTTGGGGAGTTGTATTTAAGGTTTGGCTTCGAAATCACCTCGCAAAACGATCAGTTTGTCTATATGTGGCGTGAATAGACACTCATTCAAAATGATCACACCGTGTCGGTAACTTGATAGGCACCTGACACTTATCTAACGTAAAACCTTGTAAAGCTCCCTATGCTTGATGACTAAGCGATTACACTTAGAAAAGATCGAGCGTAAGGGAGTGTGCAATGAATTATTACCCGACTTCAAAAATCGTGGGTGAACAAAGGTTTGGGTTTGGGCCTAGATTAGGTCAAACAACGTATTATTCTCCTGTAGAACAGTTGGATAAAAAGCCATTCGTTCACCAAGCCATACAAGATTTACCGAGTACCGAATCTACTCTGATTAAAGTAGGACAGAATCGTGTACAACGAATGAAGGCCAAGGGTGACGAACAACAGATGCAAGCTATGAAGAAAGAAGCGCAGTCTTTTCTTCGAACGCAGTATCGACAACAAGCTCAAGCTCGCCACCTACAAAGTGTTGAAACGCCTTATGGTTTTCAAGAGCGCATCATTCAGTTTTGGAGCAATCACTTCGCCATCTCGGTCGATAATCGAAAACTGATGCCCTTGGCCGCCAGCATTGAAAACGATGTGGTTCGCCAGCATTGGAATGGTAACTTTGGTGAGATGCTGATGGCTTCTTCTAAACATCCTGCGATGCTTCTGTATCTCGATAATCAACTCTCGATTGGTCCCAATTCAAAAGTCGGAAAGCGCCGTAATAAGGGGCTCAATGAGAACCTCGCTCGTGAGATCTTAGAACTCCACACTCTTGGCGTTGATGGTTCTTACACTCAGCAAGATGTTATTGCTTTAGCAAAAGCCATTTCAGGCTGGGGCATTAAATTTAAATCTCCTGATGCTGGGTTTCGATTTGCTAATAACCTGCATGAGCCAGGAAGTATCACATTGCTTGGCAAGTCCTATTCTCAATCCGGCGTCTCGCAAGGAGAGTCGTGTCTGCAAACCTTAGCGACTCACAAAGACACTGCTACACACTTGGTTGGCAAGCTTTGCCAGCATTTCATTGGCGACACACCTAAAGAACTCTCAGAGCAATTGGTTGCTGAATATCTGAAAGGCGAGGGGAATTTACTGCCTATTTATCGACTGTTATTGAACAGCGCTGAGGCGAGTAAACCTAACCCCAATCGTTTTAGACCGCCGAAGGAGTGGCTGTTTGCCGTCCTTCGTAGTGCCGATATTTCTTTAAACGAGAAACAGGCATTCAATGCTCTCAACAATTTAGGGCAGCCTCCTTTTAAACCGGGTTCACCAGCAGGCTGGTCGGATCAAGACAGAGACTACAATAGCCCTTCGGCGTTGACTCAACGTATGCAAGTTGCGAATAGGCTTGCATCTGCTGCAATAAAATCGGCTAAAGCGTCGGGAGTTAAACCGAAAGCGGTAGTGGATAAAGTGATCGCGGGTTTATATGGCGATGCTATTGATGAACACACCCAAATTGTATTGAACAAAGCCGACAGCGCTGCAATGCAACTTTCCCTGTTGTGGCTAAGCCCGCAGTTTCAATATCGTTAGGAGTGGGTATGAAAAAGCAAGATTGTTCTCAGAATAAAGCGCCACATAGTATTAACCGCCGCCAGTTCATGGGCATTGCGGCGGCTGTTGGCGTCAGTGCGATGTTGCCATTTCCAAGCTTTGCCAAAACAGGTTCAGACAATATCTTCATTTGGGTATCACTGCGTGGCGCGATGGATGGCTTAAATGTTGTAGTGCCGCATGCCGATCCGGATTACTCTAATTTGAGACCTAACATCGGATTGAAACCCGATCAGCTATTGAAGTTAGATAACTTCTTTGGGCTTCATCCATCTCTAAAGCAGTGCCATCAATGGTATGAGAGTAACGAACTCAGCTTTGTACACGCTTGTTCAACCGCTTATCGTGAGCGTTCACATTTTGATGGACAGAAGATATTGGAGAATGGGACTTCCGACCCGTTTAACACCGTAGGGTGGATTAACCGTTTACTCAGGTTGAGCACAGAAAAATACGATGGAATAGCGATTGATTCGGGCTTACCACTCATCATGCAGGGCGAATCGACCGTGGCAAGTTGGTACCCAAACCGCTTGAAAACACGCGATAAACAAACGGAATTGCTGGAAGAGTTGTTCCAAAGTGACCAAATGCTGTTTTCAAACTTTGAAAGTGTCATGAAGATAGATCAACTGGTAGGCGACCAAGGTGTCGGCAAACAGTTTAAATCATTGATGGGTAAAACAGGCGACATATTGTCGGCTGATAACGGACCAAACATCGCAGCGTTAGAACTCGGTGGATGGGACACTCACGCCAATCAAGGTAGCGTAAATGGTAGGTTGAGCAATCAACTTAAAACTTTGGATGTTGGGTTAGCGGCTCTCAAGGCTTCACTAGGTGATCGTTGGCAGAAGACAGTGATCATCGCGGCCAGTGAATTTGGTCGAACAGCAAAAGAAAACGGCACTAAAGGAACCGACCATGGCACCGGCAACGTCATGTTTGTTGCAGGTGGCACGATGCCATCGTTGAAAGGAGCGGGTGGTAAGGTTATTGCCAATTGGCCGGGCTTGAGCCAAAGCCAACTATATGAAGGCCGAGATCTTGATCCAACGATTGATATGCGTTCGGTTATCAAGGGTGTGCTCAACCGACATTTATCGATAGAAGTGAAACAACTCAACGCTATCTTCCCTGGTAGTGCCGATATTAGACCGATGAATCTTGTTTAGAGTTTTACCAAGACCCAGTTAGATGCGATTCAGTCGTTTGAATCGCTCTCTATTTGTGACTCGCTTGTTTACGATTTAATCGCCAACAGTGCTCCGAACGTCACTAAGCCAAATCCACATGCTTGATTAAGCCTTTTCTTTGCTCTCAATAGATGCTTTTGCAATGTATTCGAAGTAAACAGCATAGCGACAACGCCAAACCATAAACCGTGAAGAACGATCATGTAAAGCCCATAGCCGAGCGCGACATGCTGGTTTTCTGCATCAGGTGAGATGACTTGGCTGAAGATGCTCAAAAAGAACAACATGGTTTTTGGGTTGAGCACGTTACATAAGAAGCCTTGGGCTAAATAGCGCCAAACACTGGTGCTTTGCTTTGCATCTTCCATCGGTGCAAGCTTGTTGTCCGCACTCAAGATACCTTTTAGCCCTAGATAAATAAGGTAGGTTGCACCTGCGTATCTAATCATGTCAAACAGCTGCTCATTCTGTGAGATTAAGTAACTGATCCCAAGCATTGAATAACTGATGTGAGCACAAATCGCTAAACTCACACCGATTGCAGTCCAAATCCCTGCTTGTCTTCCTTGGTTGACACTGTTTTTCAAAACTAAAACGAAATCAGCACCTGGGCTGATAACAATCAATAGTCCCAATACTGCTAGGATTAACCACTCCATAATGACTCCAACTCTTTATATTTGATGAGCCAGCATTGTATGGTTTTTTATTGCTGCCTATAATCGAAATGACTTCCACCTATCTGTGAGAAAAAATCACACATGAGACATTTGAAAGCATTTCATATTTTCCACGTAGCAGCGCATTCGAGTAGTTACAGTGAAGCGGCGGATAAACTCAATATCACACATGGCGCGGTGAGTAAGCAGATCAAGGTATTGGAAAATCACTTATCCCAAGTTTTGTTCTACAAACAGGGCAGGAATGTGTGTCTCACCAAAGAAGGGGAATTACTCAAAGGTTACACAGAGCAAGCGTTCCAAGCCTTGGAGACTGGAGTCCATAAGCTTAATCAGCTGAATCATCAAGCGTTGGAAGTTTCATGCGAACCCACATTGACCATGCGTTGGTTAATGCCTCGACTCGGTGATTTCTATAACGAATCCGGAATTGATGTTCGATTGTCGACTGCTGGTGGGCCTGTGAACTTGAATGCGACAGGGCTCGATATGGCGATTCGCCGAGATGACTTTAAATTAACCGAGCGTTACGAACAGATACCACTAGTTGAAGAGTGGGTAGGCCCTGTGTGTTCCCCGGGTTATTGGCAGCAGGTAAAAGATAACTTAGATGATGTGAAATTACTGCACAGCAGTACACGGCCAGGTGCTTGGAGTCATTGGGGTGCTATCACTATAGATAAAGTTAATGGTGGAGAGTGGTCAAAAGCTCGAGCGAACCAAACATTTGCACACTTCTACTTTTGCTTTCAGGCGGCTGTCGATGGGTTAGGCATAGCGCTTGGGTCTTATCCACTTGTCGCCGACGATCTTGAAAGAGGTAACTTGATCGCGCCGTTTGGCTTCGTACCTTCTGGTCACCAGTACATATTGCTCACGCAAGATAGCAACCATGAAGAGCCAGAAAGCCCGTTTGTTGTTTGGCTGAAGAATGAGTTATCGCAGTGTGTTCCAACTTTATAGGAACGACATCCGACCTAGAAGTGTGCTTGTCTTATGTCAGGCTCTAGTTCGTTGTTGTGGAAATCACTCAATAGGCAAAGACAGCACGCCACCATTGAGTTCGACTTGTTTTAGCCATTCGGTTGGAATTTCGCCATCTCCTTCGTAGAAACACGCCGCTAATACCGCGCCAATTACAATCGCACGACCGCAGCTGTCACCACCACATAAGATGTTGTCGCGAATGCCTTGTTGATAACTCTGAGCACCTGCAATAATGCGAATCAGCAAGGGGAACGCGGCACTCAGTTCACAATGCAATCCAAACTTCTTCGCGGCATCTGTAATCGAAAGCTCAGGATCAGCCAGTGCTTCGTCGATTTGATCGTGTATGAACTTGCTACAAGTTTGTCGCACCATTTCTACCGATTGCAGTGGAGAGTTGCCTTGAATTGCCGCTTGAACCAATAAGGTGATGGCTTGTGCCCATTCCACGGCTTTGTCGTTGTTGTTGGTCACTCGTACCGCACTCTCTACCATTGCCGGTAAGGTGTGAGAGGTGTAAGTACACGCCACTAAAGGAATTAGCTTTGAAACAGCAGGTAGCTGGGTGTCATCAGCGCCACAGGCTGTGATTGGAGCTTCTGTTAGCTCTAGTTTATGTATGTTCAGCAAGCTCATACGAGTCGCTTTATCAATGTAACCTTGCCAACTGCCACCAAAATCAAACCAGAAACGGAAGTGCTTAATGTAACTCGCTTCGTCGTAGTGTTGATTATCGGCTAGGCTATCGACCATCGCCAATAACTGAGCACCGTATTGTGATTGGTCGCCAGCGGTTTTACCTTGGTGGGCGAAGTAGCCTTTGTCTTGATAATCGAACTGGTTTGGTGAGCGAAATTCTGGTTCAAAACCCGCCACGTGCAAGATCCTCTCTTGGTCATACAACCAATGCAGCCCCATGGAAGCGGCGTCTCCAACCAATGCGCCAACAACGGCGTAAAAAGCTCTTTCTTTATGATTGTCCATGCTGAGTGAAGTCCTTGAGAAGATCCAATGGAATTTGATACTTCAAGTATAGTGACTAAATGATGGGTTTGCTGTGTTTCAGTAGAGAGTTTTCAAGCAATTAATCCTGATTGGTCAATGAGTTAAACCAATCAGGGTAAGTGGATGAATATTATGACTTAGGTGGCTATGTTGACATCTAACAGACGCTTGAATACACGTCTAAATAAACAATGACACTAGCGGTTAAGGTAAACACTCGAGCGTTGTTCAATGACTTTGAAAATACGTGAAAGGGTGAAACATAACGCGAAGTAAACCGCACCAACAATCAGCCAGATCTCGAAGATCAAACCGGAAGAGTTCGCCATTTCAGTGCCAACAAATGTCATCTCTTGAATCGAAATCAGGGATACAATCGAGGTATCTTTTACTAGAGAAATTGCCTGACCTGCTAAAGGCGGTGTGATGGCCGTTAATACTTGCGGGCCAACCACAAATCGATACTTAGACAACGCCGATAAGCCGAGTGAATCGGCCGCTTCCCATTGCCCTTTAGGAATACTTTCTAAGCCAGCTCGAATCACTTCTGCGATGTAAGCCGAAGAGAGCAAACCAATACAGATAACACCAGACGCCAAGTTTTCCCAAAGGTTAGCAGGACCAAACAGAAAGGCTTGAACAGCGTTAATCTCGCCGTTGTGTTCACGTAAGATACTTTCTAAACCAAGTAATGGAATCAGTTGGTTAGAAACGAAGAAATAGAATATGAAGACAAAAACCAGTGGTGGAATATTTCGAACCAGTTGGATAAAAATCAGTGCAGGCGTTCTGAAGAAAGCGATTTTAGAGTGCCTAGCAACGCCAAGTAATGTGCCAAAAGAGAGTGCTAAAACCATGCTCCAAACACTCAAGCGCAGTGTCGCGATCAAGCCTTGGAAAAAGTAAGGAATATTGCCTTGAGAAGGCGGAATGAAAATCAGGGTAAACGCATCTTCCCAGCGCCAATGGTAGTTAATACCAACAGCGGAACGATAATAAAGCCAACCTGCGAACGCGAAAATGATCGCAAACAACACTCCATCTAATAGATTGAGGCGTTGATACCAAGGCTTCGTGTGAAGGTTGGGCTTGGGCGTTGATAATGCGCTAGTACTACTCACGTCATTCCTGTTTAAAC
Source organism: Vibrio sp. 10N.247.311.12 (assembly GCF_041467515.1). Lineage (NCBI taxonomy): Bacteria > Pseudomonadati > Pseudomonadota > Gammaproteobacteria > Vibrionales > Vibrionaceae > Vibrio > Vibrio sp. 10N.247.311.12. The sequence goes on along the minus strand of NZ_JBFSUV010000015.1, from coordinate 80,290 downwards.
AATGATAATTAATATGCTGTGAGAGTGGCTATGAGTTTATAGCTATCTCGGGTGTTTCTTAAAAGACAGTACCAGCAAGGTACTGCCTTGATTGGTTCTTTAGCGTCTAATTGGCAGTTGATTACTGACCTTGAGCAATCTGGTCTTGCCAATCTAGAGTAGAGAACCAGTACTCGTAACGGTCTTTCAACCAACCGTCTTCAGTACGTGCTTTGATCCACGCGTTGAAGAACTCAGTTTTGTCTGTTTCACCTAGGCGCACAGCAAATGCTTCATTACCTTTTGATAGGCGTTCTTCGAATGGAATAAATAGCGTGTCTGCGTTTTTAATCGCTTCGTGTTCTGGTTTCGGGCTAGACGCGATAACCGCGTGTGCGTTGCCGTTTAATACTTCTTGGAATGCTTGAGCATCGTCATCGAACTGTAGAACTTTCGCTTTAGGGAAGGTTTCACGAGCTACTTGCACTGTGAATGCACCACGACGCGCTGCAATTTTTACACGGCGAGAATCAAAATCAGAGATTTGTGTAAAACCTTCTGCTAGCTCTTTATTCGCTGCCAGTTGAACGCCAGAGTGCGAGTAAGGTTCAGTGAACAATACGCTTTTAGCGCGAGCTTCAGTGATAGACATACCGCCAATGATTACATCAAACTTGTTCGAAAGTAGAGAAGGAATAATGCCATCCCATGCCGTCGGTACGAATTCAACTTTCCAGCCAGAATCTTCAGCAAGACGTTTTGCTACATCGATTTCAAAGCCAACAAGATCGCCTTGTTTGTTACGCATCGCCCAAGGAACAAATGTCGACATACCAACGCGTAGAGAGCCACGTTCGTTTATTTTGTCTAGGTTAGGCGTTTCAGAAGCAAGTGCAGGCAAACTGACGGCAAGCGCAAGTAGGGCTGTAATTGCGGTTTTAAATAGCTTCATGCTGATAAATCCTTATTGTGTTCGCCAGTTAGCTCCGAGCTTATGCTCAAGCCAAGCTGCAACGGCAGAAAGTGAAAGTGTAAGTACAAGGTAAATGATCGCCACAGAGAACCAAATCTCAAATGGCATCGCGGTTTCAGAAACTATGTTTCTGGCTTCGGTTGTTAGGTCAAAGATAGCCATGACACTCACAATCGAAGAGTTTTTGATAAGAGAGATCACTTCATTAGTCAAAGGTGGCAAGGTGCGTTGCACCACCTGAGGAAGAATCACATCCCAGTAAGTATAGGTCTTTGATAAACCCAAAGATTGAGCTGCTTCAAATTGTCCTCTCGCAATACCATTTAAACCAGCACGGAAGATTTCGGCGGTGTAAGCACCTTGGAAAAGTGCCAAGGCCAAAACGGCAGTGCTAAAACGATCCAGCCCTAACACGGGGCCAAACACAAAATAGAGCAAATAAATTTGTACTAATAACGGCGTGTTACGAATCAATTCAACATAGCTGGTGGCCAAGGTGCGTCCAACCACAGAATTTGAGTTTCTCAATAGCGCCGTCGTTAAGCCGATGATCAGTGTCGCGACCAAAGAAATCAGAGAGATATTGATGGTAACCAGTAGCCCTTCAACTAACTCTGCAGGCCACCATTCGCCATCTTCATAGAAAGCAATATAGTCCGGCACGCGCTCCCATTGCCAGCTGTATCCCATGGTTTGTGCGCCAGAATCGAGAATCCAGACAACAGCGGCCACTAGTACAACAATTTGTATTAGAGCGGAAAGGGCTGGTTTAATAATTCGAATCAACATCAATAAGTCAGGATCTGATTTAGGAACGCTTGAGTACGTTCATGTTGAGGGTTTTCAAAGAGCGCTTGTGGGGTATTCGATTCCACAATTTGTCCTTCATCCATGAAGATAACGCGGTCGGCCACTTGTTTTGCAAAGCCCATTTCGTGGGTGACACACACCATGGTGATGCCTTCGCTCGCCAGTTCAACCATCACATCGAGTACTTCGTTGATCATCTCCGGATCAAGCGCTGAAGTGGGTTCATCGAACAAGAGTAATTCCGGCTTCATACACAGAGAACGGGCGATAGCCACACGTTGTTGCTGGCCGCCAGAAAGTTGCACTGGGTATTTGTTGGCTTGTTCTGCAATGTGCACACGCTCGAGATAGTGCATTGCTATCTTTTCGGCTTCTTGTTTGCTTTTTTTAAGCGTACGAATTGGAGAAAGAGTAAGGTTCTCAAGCACGGTAAGATGGGGGAATAAATGAAAGTGCTGAAACACCATTCCGACTTGGCCCGGTGTGTTGAACTTACTCGGGAGCACTTGTTCTAGCACGGAAAGTTCGCCACTTTCGAAAGGTTCTAGCTGATTGATGCAACGGATCAAGGTTGATTTACCCGAACCAGACGGCCCGCAAATCACCACTATCTCTCCTTGTTCAATATTTAAATCGATACCCTTTAGGGCATGAAAATCACCATACCACTTGTTAAGTGACTTAAACTTAACCATTTCCTTGAGATTGTTCAAATCGTTGTTCATACCTAGTAAAGAGACAGGTTTACCTTAACAATATAGAAATATGATTGCACATAAAATTAGGGACTTATGAGAATTTAATAGCATCTTGTAGGGCAAATTAAAAAGCAGCGCCCAAAATGAACGCTGCTTCTGTTGTACGAAAGAAAAAAGTAATGGGTTCAGTCAGATGTGAAAATTCATCGTTGTATGACCAATATCTTTACTTTCTCTCTATTTTCCCGATTCTTAGTGAATCGCAGACTCTAGAATCTCACGTGTTTTCTCTGGCGTGATTGCTTGGTTCTCACCAAGTTGTAGGTAGCCGTGTGATTCAAGTTGAGCAACAACATTGTCAATCGCCGTTGCTTTGTTTGTTTCGTAGCCGTCGAACATGGTTGCTACGTCTAGGCTGTGGTAGAACGCTTCGATTGCAGCGATTGTGCGTTCTGCTAAATCAGCACCCGCTTCTAAGCCAAATACGTTACGACCCATTTGCTCTAGCTTGCCACGTTTCGCTTCGATTTGGTTACGAAGTAGTGAAGGTTGAACAATCGCAAGCGAACGTGCGTGGTCTACGTGCCATAGTGCAGTGAATTCGTGGCCAATCATGTGAGTTGCCCAATCTTGAGGAACACCTGTACCAATCAGGCCGTTAAGCGCTTGGTTTGCTGTCCACATTAGGTTTGCACGCCATGCATCGTTGTCACGCTCGTCGTATTGCTTACCCAGTACAAGTAGGTTCTTAAGCAGTGTTTCTGCGTAACCGTCTTGAACCATTGCGTCTGTTGGCATCGTGATGTATTGCTCACATACGTGAACCCACGCATCAACTAATCCGTTGATCAGCTGGCGCTCAGGTAGAGACTTCATTACATCTGGGTCCATAACCGCAAACTTAGGCTGTACTGCAGGGTTCATGAATGCCAGTTTCTCTTGAGTCGCTTTACGCGTGATTACCGCGCCCATGTTAGATTCAGAACCTGTCGCAGGAAGAGTCAGTACCGCGCCGATTGGCGTCGCTTCAGTTACTTGGTGTTTGCCCGTTAGGATATCCCAACCGTCGCCGTCGTATTTAGCCGCTCCAGCAACGTATTTAGAACCGTCGATTACTGAACCACCGCCAACAGCGATAATGAACTCTACGTTTTCTTCTTTAACAAGAGCGACTGCTTTGTCTAGCGTCTCTTTGGTTGGGTTTGCTTCAACGCCAGAGAACTCAATCCAAGAGTGATCTTTTAAAGACTCTACAACTTGGTCGTAAACACCGTTGCTCTTGATTGAGCCGCCACCATAGATGACTAGTACTTTCTTTGAAGTATCAACCGCTTGGCTGATAGCGTTGATTTGGCCTTGACCGAAATGGATAACAGTAGGGTTAACGTAAGTAAATTGCATCAGAGATTCCTTGTGTAAAGCGAAATTTGTTATTTTGGTTTATTGCTCAATTTCTATATTTGCATATTAGTACAGTAATCTAGGTCAATGAAGAGCTGTTCCTCCAAATAAATTGCCTATTTCTACAAACTTGATATTCTTCCTCTGCTTTAGCTAACTTACTCTTAGCACTTAGAATGGAAAGTCGCCACTTATGAAAACACTCGCTCAGTTATTACAGTCTTATGTTGAACACAAAGGTTGGGATGACCTTGAAGGGATCAGAGAAACTGAAATTAGCGGTGTGTGGTTGTATCGAAGCAGTGGCGGGAATCAGCGTCAGCCATTTACTTACCAGTCTGGCATTATCATGCTCGGACAGGGTAAAAAGAACATCTACATTGGCGAAAGGCCAGTGACTTACGCTGCAGGTGATTATCTTGTGGTAGGTGTGCCAATGCCGTTAGAGTGCGAAGCCTTGCCTGTTAATGGTGAACCATTGCTTGGCTTGTCGATAAGCATTGATTCTCAACGTTTACATAGCTTAGTGAAAAAGCTCGAAGACCAAGGCTTCTTAGAAAGTTATTGCAACAAGCACAAACAGAACTCGAGTGGCTTAGAATCGACGCCGATGGAAGAGCAAATGCTAGAGAGCTTTACCCGGTTGGTGAAAACGCTGCATTGCGACATTGAAGCCAATATATTGGGCGATGCGATGGTGACAGAGATTGTCTACCGCGCATTAACCGGTTCAGAAGGGCGTGTGCTGTTTGATTTAGCTCATCATGATGGCCATTACGCACGTGTCGCTAAAGCGCTGTCTAAAGTGCATGAAGAATACGACCAAACCATCACTGTTCAATCGCTCGCTGACGAAGCCAACATGAGCGTGTCTGCCTTCCACTATGCATTCCGTAATGTCACTTTTGAATCACCACTGCAATATTTGAAGAAGGTTAGGCTCAACAAAGCCAAAGAGCTGATTCAACTAGAAGGCCTTCGTATTAGTGATGCTGCACGTCGAGTCGGTTACTCCAGCCCATCTCAATTTAGCCGCGAATTTAAGCGCCACTTCAATACTACTCCAAGAGCGGTTTAGTTCTTCTTTCAACGAAACTATGTGTTGAGAGCTATAATGCCAAAAGCTATGGTGACGATTGCTCATATTTGTTGAATTATATGAGTAAATGTATCTAATCATAGGCATTGTCAGATTGTAGGTATTTGATTCTCGAATATATTATTAACGTACTTATATAAAATAAGCTCTCGAAAATAATTAATTAAATAGCCTAAGAGTTTATGCACAGGTATAGGGGAGAAACTCACTAACTTAGCTATTAACGAAGTTTTTGTGTGAACAACCTATCAAATATTATCTAAAATTCTGGAATTACTCACCGTACTATCAGAGAGAGTATTCAGGATTATTGAATAGACTTAAAATTAAAGATAATTTAGCAGTTGATAAAGCCTAGTACAACGGATAATTAGTCGTTTGATGACTAATTATTCTGTAACTTGCTGATTTATAGTCAACTGAGAGTCTGATGGATATCACGTTTACCCTAAAATAATTCACTTAACATGGTGCTACTTTAATCATTCTTCCAAATACGATTGTTAAATATAAATACGTATACCTATTTTATTTAAAGGATAATACCGATGAGTAGCGATATCATTAAAATTTCAAGAAACACTGAAAACGCACCAATTAATTCTGTATCTACACAAACGGTCGCTTTTTCTCATTATAATAACTTTTCTGCTCAACTTCCGATTGACCCTAAAACGGGTGAAATAGTCATCGGTGATATTAAAGATCAAGCAGCACAATGTTTGAATAATATTAAAGCGATTGTTGAAAGCATCGACCATGTTATGGATGATGTCGTGAAGATTAATGTTTTCGTTAAGAATATTTCTGATATCGATGCTATTGATGAAGTTTACAAAAGCTTCTTCCACAACAGTCTGCCAACACGCACTGTCGTGGGTGTCGCTGCACTGACAAACAGCGATGCGCTGGTTCAAATGGATGCTCTCATTTCTAACGGTGAAGGCACTAAACCACAAGCTCCTTGCGCGCTAATTAAGGTCTCAAGAAATACGGATAACGCACCTCAAAGTGCTGTGTCTACGCAGACTGCAGCCTTTTCTCACTACAACAATCTTTCAGCTCAGTTGCCTATAGATGTAGCCACAGGTGAGTTGGTTGATGGTGGTATCAAAGCGCAAACAGCGCAATGTCTATCAAACATTAAAGCTATTTTAGAAAGCATCGGACACGTCATGAATGATGTGGTTAAAACGACTATCTACCTAAAAAATATCGCAGATGCGGAAGTGGTAAATGAAGTATGTGCTAAATTCTTCCCAAGCTACGTTCCTGCTCGTACTGTTGTTAACGCAGCTGAATTAGCAATGGGTGCTTTAATTCAAATTGATACATCCATTTCACATGGCGACGGTACACCGCCGCAATTACCAGAAGACACTCGCTTACTGGTTATTGAAACCAATAATACTGTTTCTGCACCATTCATGCCTTATTCGCATACTGTTGCTTTCTCTCACTACAATCATATTTCAGCCCAATTACCTTTAGATCCGAAAACAAATGAAATCGTTGCTGGCGGGGTAAAAGAACAAGCGGAACAATGTTTAAACAATATTAAGGCGATAATTGAAAGCGTTGACCATAGCATGGACGATACGGTGAAAATTAATATTCAACTTAAGGATATTTCAGATATTGATGTGGTAAACGAAGTCTACACCACATTCTTTAATGCTGAGCTGCCTGCAAGAACGGTAGTAGGGGTTTCAGAAATCCCAATGAATGCTTTAGTACAAATTGATGCTGTCGTTTCTAACTGTGAAGGGACACCTCCACAAGACGTTGTTGCATAAATCAATTGAACCCTTCTCGATAATATCGATCAGATCTCGGTTTAGCTTCCAAATAGGGAGCAAACTCAACAGGCCGAGATCTGATCCGTTCACTTCATTACTCAAGTCCATCGAAGCGACACACCTAAGCTTATCCCGTAAACATGGTATTTATAAGGTTGAAGTGTTTTAATATGAAAAACAGACGCTTAACGTAATAAAGAAAACCAGTTTATGCAATTTCGAGCCATTTTACTGCTATGCCTTACCCTAATAGGGTGTTCGTCCAATCAAGAGTTGGTACCCGACCCAACAACCATCACGCTATTTTATGGTGATACATCCATCGCCGCAGGTGTTTTAGAGGATAAAACATTCAGTTCAGTCCTTGCCGATAGGGTTGAAAGCGTTACGTTTTCGGGCTCAATATCAAAGAAAGACTCTGGCTATTTTGTCGATATGTTAGTGATTCGAGAAACAAAAGAGCCACGTTCAACACGACAGCTTAACACCTCGCTTCTAATGAAACCGGGAGAGTTAGTAGATGTTGGCGGCGTGAATAACGATGTGTTCAGGGTAATCCTCGAGTAACAAAAATAAAGTGTTCAATTAATCTGATTTTTTGCTTTACCTCAACCTAACTTCAAGTCTTAAGCTTCTCTTACTGATTAAGAAGGAGCTTATTATGCAAAATAACTACGTAAAAGAACTCGCCGTTAAAACTTACCAAGAAGACCTTCAAAAAGAGTACGTTAGATCTAAAGCTCAGCCATTCCACGCCCCAAGTTTTATCGGTGGGGTGCTGTTGTCAGTTGTGCTGGTAGGACTGTTTTAATTTATGCAGAATTTCTGATCCATTGCCAACTCTCAACATATCTATTTGCTGCACTTTAATGCTTACGGCACAATCTCTTAGGTTGAATTGTGACGCTAATGTCGAGAGGAAGTGAAGTATGGCAAGTCCAAGAGTATTAAAGTCACAGATTACTGATATTACCTGTGGCGAGAATGTCACTATCATCGAGCCAAGTAACGTTTATGGCTGTGAGCTTAAAGATGATGTGTTCGTTGGCCCCTTTGTTGAGAATCAAAAGAACACCGTGATAGGTGCGAGAAGCAAGATTCAATCTCACACCTTTATCTGTGAGTATGTGACCATTGGAAGTGACTGCTTTGTTGGTCACGGAGTCATGTTTGCCAACGACTTATTCAAAGAGGGCAAGCCAGATCCTAATCCTGAAAGTTGGGGGCGTACCTTGATAGCTGACAACGTCACGATCGGTTCTAACGCTACGCTACCCGAAACTAAATCGGGTCAGGTATTAAGCGATACCTTGATCTCTTGCCATCTGCTTCGCGATCTTCGGCGCGTGCCATAGACTCGGGAGCAAGATAAACGATACCGGAACCGCTGTGATTACAATGAACGACTGTAGAGCGGAGATGCCGCCTGAACCCATCGAGATAAGTGTGATCGCTACCGCACCCATGATGATACCCCAGAAGGTACGTACCGCTGCGTTTGGCTCTGTCGTACCCGTCATTACCACACTGATTGTGTAAGTCATTGAGTCACCTGTTGTCACGATGAACGTGGTCGTCAGGATCAGGAACAGAATTGCAATCAAAGTCGGGAACGGCAGTTGAGCGGTAATGGCCAGTAGCACAGCAGGAAGGTTAAAGCCTTCGAATGCACTAGAGATCACACCTGGGTTCTCTAATTCAAACGCTAAACCGCTACCACCAACGATGCTGAACCAGAAACACGTTACAAGCGGTGCAACGATGCTGATAGAAACGATCATTTGGCGAATAGTACGGCCACGTGAGATGCGAGCAATGAAGATCGCCATCATTGGGCCATAACCTAAGAACCAACCCCAGAAGAACACAGTCCAGCCACCTAGCCATGCTGTATCTTGGCGGTATAGCGCCATTGGGATGAAGTTATCAACCATTTCGCCCATACCTTGCAGGTAGCCATCAACGATGAAGCTCGTTGGGCCAACAAGAAGGATGTAGCCGATTAGACACACAGACAAGATGATGTTGTAACGGCTTACCAGTTGGATACCTTTGTTCACGCCGCTCAAAGCAGAAAGCGTGTACATTGCGATAGCAAAGATAATAACAACACTTTGAGTTGCAAAGCTGTCTGAAATGCCAAACAGTTCGCTCAGTGCGTAGCTGATTTGTAGGCCAAGGAAGCCGATAGGGCCGATAGTACCTGCGGCTACAGCCACGATGCTGCATGCGTCGACAACGTTACCAACCCAACTGTTAATCGCTTTGTCGCCAAGTACTGGGTAAAGCAGAGTGCGAGGCTTAAGAGGAAGGCCTTTGTCGTAATGCAAGTGCATTAACACGATGGAAGACAAACCACCTAAGATTGCCCATGCAAGGAAACCCCAGTGCATGAAAGATTGTGATAGAGCATTGAACGCCATCGCTTGAGGATCTGCGTTGCCATACAGTGGCGGAGCTGAAACAAAGTGAGCAATAGGCTCTGCGGCTGCCCAGAACACCCCACCGCCGGCTAGCAGCGTACATAGGACGATAGACATCCATTTAAAGGTGGTCATTTCAGGTAGGGCAAGCGTTCCTAAGCGAACGTGGCCAGTGCGACCTAGTGCAAGCACTAAACCGATAATGAAGTTGAGAAGTAGTAGGACTTGCCAGAAAGCACCGAACCATTTAGTTGAATAACTAAAGCCGATGTTTACAAGTTCGGACAACACGGAGGTGTTGGTGAAGGCTAGGATGACAAAGAGGGTTAAAAAACTGCCACTAAGCCAAAAGACTGGGTTTCCGAGTTCCAGTTTTTCACCCAAAGATTGAGCTTTATTGAAATCGATAGAAGTAGATTCTGCGTTGATGTTTTCGTTGGCGACTTGCGTCAAGTTGGACATTATTTCTTCGCTATATTTGGCTCTTTCGAGCCTATGTATTTCTCCCACACTTGCATTGGAAATGTGAGGTTCGTCAAAAAAATCCGCGATACTACCACAATTGTTAAGGAAAAGTGGGCAAATTTAGAAAAGAAATCAGTTCTACGGCGAAATCAATCCCTTTTGGTTAGTTTTAAAACGAAATTTCAGAACGAACAAATAAAGCAGATATGAATAGAGTTTTGTAATTAAGGATACGAATTAGGCGATATTTTTTAGCGTACCGAAATAAATTTAATATTAGTTGTTCGTGCAAAATAAGTGTCGACTCATTGCATGCTATAAACAAATTAATGCGAGTCATTTTATAAATATCGAATATTTTAGGTGTTAAATTGGCACTGTTACCTACAGTTGTTTTGCGAAGAGATTTAAGTGATGAGAAATATGACACTTAAATTAAGCATCTTGAAACAATAACTTAAGGGACAGCTAACATGCACCTAAACCAAGGAAGAGTGGCCAAGAAGGTTTTTACACTCAGTACTCTCACCGCGTCATGCTTAATGGCGTTCAACAGCTACGCGGCTGTGGATTGTTCAACGTTAGAAGCGTGGGATTCCGCCACGGTGTACACCGGTGGTGATCAGGTTTCACATGACGGCAGCGCGTACTCAGCGAATTACTGGAATCAAAATAACAACCCGAGCCAATTTGAGGGTGACTATGCACAATGGAAAAAGATTGATGTGTGTAGTGGTGGCGGAGGTGGCGGTACGCCAAATGAAGTACCAACGGCTTCATTAACGGCACCCTCTGCTTCTGACGTGATTACTGAAGGCGATAATGTTGTATTGAGTGCAACAGCACTAGATTCTGATGGCAGTGTGGCTTCGGTTGAGTTCTTTGTTGATGGCGCATCTGTTGCGGTAGTCACAGCGGCACCTTTCGAAGCGACTTGGGCTGCAACGTCGGGTAATCATCAGGTTTCTGTTGTTGCAACGGATAATGAAGGCGCAGCAAGTGTTGCAAGTGCGGTTTCTGTTTCTGTTGATTCAGCACAACCAGGGAATGAAGCACCGACAGTTTCAGTTGCACTTTCAGTGACATCTGTTGATGTTGGTGGTGTAGTCACACTGACAGCAACGGCAGCAGATAGCGATGGCACGGTTGATAAGGTTGATTTCTACGTAGCGGGTGCTCTTGTGGGCACTGCTGCAACGAGCCCTTACACGTTAGATTACACAACAACTCAAGCGGGTTCTTTAGCGGTTTACGCGAAAGCAACAGACGACCAAGGTGCGACTGCAGATTCTGCGTTGGCATCTTTGACCGTGAACGGCGCTCCAACAGTGAGCACATGTCGCCCTGATGGCTTATATCAAACTCAAGGTGTCGATGTTCCTTACTGTACAATTTACGATGATGAAGGCCGTGAGAAAATGGGCGCAGACCATCCCCGTCGTGTCATTGGTTACTTCACAAGTTGGCGTGCAGGGGATGATCCACAAGCTGCTTACCTAGTAAATGATATTCCTTGGGAACAACTCACACACATTAACTACGCTTTCGTGAGCATCGGTTCAGATGGCAAAGTAAACGTCGGTGATGTAAACGATCCAAATAACGCAGCGGTTGGTAAAGAGTGGCCGGGTGTGGAAGTTGATCCGGCATTAGGCTTCAAAGGTCACTTCGGTGCATTAGCGACAGCGAAGAAAAAACACGGCGTGAAAACGTTAATCTCAATCGGTGGTTGGGCTGAAACAGGTGGTCACTTCGCGACTGATGGCAGCCGCGTGGCTGATGGTGGTTTCTACACCATGACGACCAATGCTGATGGTTCTATCAACCATCAAGGTATCGAAACATTCGCGACTTCAGCGGTCGAAATGCTGCGTAAGTACCAGTTCGATGGTCTAGATATCGATTACGAATACCCAACTTCTATGGCTGGCGCAGGTAACCCATACGACAAAGACTTCATGGAGCCGCGTCGTCAATACCTGTGGGCGTCGTACCAAGTGTTGATGAAAGTGCTACGTGAGAAGCTCGATGCGGCGTCTGCGCAAGATGGCAATCACTACATGTTAACGATTGCAGCGCCTTCTTCTGGTTACCTATTACGCGGTATGGAAACATTCGATGTAACCAAGTACCTCGATTACGTAAACATCATGTCTTACGACCTTCACGGTGCGTGGAACGATCACGTAGGTCATAACGCAGCCTTGTTTGATACGGGTAAAGATTCAGAGCTAGCGCAGTGGAACGTATACGACACGGCGGCTTACGGTGGTATTGGTTATCTGAACACGGATTGGGCTTACCATTACTTCCGTGGTTCTATGCCAGCAGGCCGTATTAACATCGGTGTGCCTTACTACACTCGTGGTTGGCAAGGCGTAACGGGTGGTGAGAATGGTCTTTGGGGCCGAGCAGCACTGCCAAACCAATCTGAATGTTCAGCGGGTACGGGTGAAGGCGAGAAAAACAACTGTGGCCATGGCGCTATTGGTATCGACAACATGTGGCACGATACCGATCCAAAAGGTAACGAAATGGGCGCGGGTTCTAACCCTATGTGGCACGCGAAGAACCTAGAGAAGGGTATTTGGGGCTCTTACGCTGAAGCTTACAAGCTTGATCCTGTGAATGATCCTTCAGATGTTCTAACGGGCACTTACACGAGAAACTACGACAGTGTGGCGGTTGCCCCTTGGTTGTGGAACGCAGAGAAGGGCGTATTCCTTTCAACAGAAGATAAACAGTCTATCGACGTGAAAGCGGACTACGTTATCGACAAAGAGATCGGCGGCATTATGTTCTGGGAACTAGCAGGGGATTATAACTGTTATGTTCTCGATGCGAATGGCAACCGAAGCTCTATCGATACGACTGAGCAAGCGTGTAACAGCGGTAACGGTGAGTTCCACATGGGTAACACCATGACGAAAGCTATCTACGATAAGTTTAAGTCTGCAACACCATATGGAAACAAAGTAGCGACGGGTGCTATTCCAACAGAAGCGCTAGATATCGCGGTATCGGTTGGTGGCTTCAAAGTCGGTGACCAAAACTACCCAATCAACCCTAAGATCACGTTCACGAACAACACAGGGCAAGCTCTTCCGGGTGGAACTGAGTTCCAATTCGATATCCCAGTATCTGCACCTGATAACGCGAAAGATCAATCGGGTGGTGGTTTGACCGTGATTGCTTCAGGTCATACTCGCGCGGATAACATCGGTGGACTAGATGGAACCATGCACCGAGTGGCGTTTACGTTGCCGACATGGGAAGAGCTTCCTGCTGGCGGTGTGTATGAGTTAGACATGGTGTATTACTTGCCAATTTCTGGCCCTGCTAACTACGCGGTGAATGTCGGTGGCGTTGATTACGCGTTTAGCTTCGAGCAGCCAGATCTACCATTAGGTGATATCAGTTCAGGTGGCGGTAACCCTGGCGATGGTGGCACCAATCCAGGTACATGTGATACGGCAGGTTTAGCGGTTTACCCAGACTTACCTCAGAAAGATTGGGCAGGTAACCCAAGCCATGCAAACACAGGAGACCAAGTGGTTCACAACGGTAGTGTTTACCAAGCAAACTGGTGGACAAGTTCTGAACCGGGTAGCGATGGTAGCTGGACTCAAGTTTGTTCTTAATTTAATGCTAAGCAAACTATTTATAGACAATAGAGTGTAGTAATAGGTAATAAACACAAATGCTTTTAAGTCTATTTATCAGGAATTAGTATCAATTAAGTAATCAATCTAGACGTAAAATCAAAAAGCCGAACTGAATCCAGTTCGGCGTTTTTGTTATAAGTCACAGATTACGTATAGAAACCCTTAAAAATATCGACACTCGTTCAGTAAAAAATAAAAACATGATATAAAACAGTCTGTATATAAGAGAAGTCACAGCGTTACCTGAAATTATAAATCTACGGGGTAATCTTGAAAGTCAGACGTAAATACATTCTTAGTTTCTCAATTGTGCTGGCCGTAGTTTCTCTGCTCCTCTCTGCAGTTCAATTCAACCGAACGAAAGAATCACTATTAGAATCCAACCAATTCTTCTTTCGTACTATTGTGAACGCGAGTTACGACATCGTAGACACCACAGTCAACGAAGCGATCAAAACCTATCTAAAAGGTGTGACTGATACCGTCGCCTCTCACGCACTGCGTGTCTCTCCAGAACAAGAAGTTGAAGAAGTCATTCGAATTGCCAACGAATTGGTGATTGGAGAGTCTGGTTATATCTACCTGATGTCACCACAAGGTATTCATCTATATCACCCGTTTTTACAAGGGAAAAATCGCGCGCATTTAACCCATATTCAACAACAACTGAGCTTACAGTCTGGAATGACCCAATACTCGCACGCCAATCCACATGAAGTTGGCAAGCGTGCGAAGGTCGCATATTCAGTGAGGCTACCGAGTGGCAATACATTGGTGGCGACCACCTATAAAGATGAACTGATGTACCTGGTTGATCTCGAAGCACTTAAAGACAAATTGAGAAAGTACTCGTATGGCGATAGTGGCTATGTATATATCGTTGATTTACAAGGCACGTTAGTCCTTCAACCTAACTTTGAACACGAGCACTTAAAAACCTTGATTGATGACTCTTCAGAGTTGCTTATCGATAAAGTCGCCGATGAACCTGAAGGTCACTTTAGTTACTCTATCTCTACGGCAGATGGCACGACGAGTAAAAACATCTTCTACAAGTTTTATCCGTATCTTAATTGGGTTATTTCTGCTGGTGTCTTAGAACAAGAGCTCAACAAGAACCACAGCTTATTGTTGGCAAGTTTGATGACGTTGGTTGTTAGTCTACTGAGTATCATTGTTGTTCTGGTGCTTTACCTGCGGCATCGTCATCTCAAAATATTGGATGTTGCGAGCCTCGATTACCTCACAGGCCTTCCTAGCCGACGGAGTTTTATCGAGCAGCTAAAACTGAAAATTACTCAAAGGTCGCCTTATCCGCTAACAAATGTCGGTGTCATTTTGCTGGATATTGACCATTTCAAGCGGGTGAACGATCAATATGGTCATGCTCAAGGCGATAGGGTTATCTGTGAGGTCGCAAAATCACTGAAGAGATTTGTTAACCGTCGTCGTTTGATTGCACGCTATGGCGGTGAAGAGTTTATTTTGGTGACGTTTGATTGTGATGAACATGAGTTATTCGAATTATCAGAGGCGTTACGGTTATGTGTTGAGCAACTTCAAGGCTTAGTGTCGCCAGTAACAATCAGCGCTGGTTGTTGCCATGCTCAAGCACTGACTGACATTGAAACCGCTATCGATAAAGCCGACAAAGCGCTTTATCAAGCAAAAGAGAGTGGACGTAACAACACTCAAGCGTATCGAGAGAACGAATATCACGTTGCTTACATATGATCGGTTGAAAGCCTCATTGAATTGAAAAGTTTTGTTCACACAAATCGAGCTCTTGAGAACGACAAACACAAAAAAGCCCAAATAGATCGCTCTATTTGGGCTTTTTCAGAATTATTTGAAAGGCTAATCGTTAATTTAAGCTTTCGCTGCTTTCATCGCTTCCGTTTTTTTTTCCTTTTGCATTTTTGCAAGGAAGTAGATGTTTACACAAGCGATAAAGCCGTTGGTGGCTGCAACTGGCCATGCGTCAATCATGATGCCGTATGCTGTGAAGAGTGCACAGCCAATAAAGTTAAGGACACGCAGACGAACGATATCTTTCATTGTTAATGAAATTGCGACCATAATAGACGCAGCGTAACCTAAAATTTCAACCATATTGAATTCCATTGTTTGACCCTCTTAAATTTGCCGATACTTTGTCGGTACCAATTCTTCTCTTCATGAGATGATTGAGGAAGCTCCGTGCCTCGAATGGTCTGGTTTTGTTTAACGGGGAGAACTATACCAACTCTGTTTTTGTGATTAAACCCCCAAAACAGACAGAGGTGAAGGTTAGCGATTACGCAAACGTTTAATGACCTTTCTATTAACATAATTACTATTTATGTTGGAGGTTGAATTGATAGTTATTCTTATATAGGTAAGAAAGCCTCGAATGATAAAACGATCCATTTGTGCAACAAAAAGCATAAAAAAAGCAGCACTATTGGCTTTGATGGCTATTGGGCTGACCGCATGCTCTACGCAAGAAATACCACCCACACACAATTATGGTGTGGTCACTAGCGGTGACTTTGGTTTCATGAAACACGGCGTGATGACGTACTCCTGGCACCCTGAGTCAGAAAAGGTTTACCTTTCTCAAAAATACGATGAAACCGTGGTAACCGATTTAGTGCGTGATTCGATTCAAGAACAGCTCTCAAGTAAAGGTTATCAGTTAAAGCAGGATGGTGTCGGTGATGTTGTTGTAGGCTTTGGATTAGCGGAAGAATCGGAACTGAACGATGAGTCTATCTTCGATGCGATTAGGCTATCTACTGGTGTGCCATTTTACGATGGTGAAGGTAAAGTCGCGGAGAAAGGGTCGTTGTACATTGCGTTTTTCGTACCTAACTCAGAGGTCGTACAATGGCAAGCATTAGCACAGTCTGGCATCCAACCTGATTTAGAGCCAAGCGAGAGCAAACAGCGTATTACTGGCTTTGTTGAAATGTTATTTAGACGCATGCCTGAGCGATAGCATTAGGCGTTGAATGCATTCGTGGAGTAAATATTAGTTGTGGAAAATATGGTCAGATCGCAGATTATACTTTTTTATTTGTAACGAATGGTACAAATACGTAAAGCAACGTAAAGTTCGCGCTTCTTTTGCTAGCATTTGTCTATACTGCTCAAAACGTTAACTTAGGTTTGATTCAATGAAACTGTTTTCCAAATACTCTCTCCCTCTATTAAGTATATTCATTGTAAGTAACGCCGCGATGGTAAGTAATGCAGCTATCGCAGCACCTTCTATAGTACCAAGCCCACCTAGCCTAGGCGCAAAAGGGTATGTATTAATTGATTTTAATTCTGGTGATGTGCTGGTAGAAAAAAACGCACATACGAAGTTAAACCCAGCAAGCTTGACCAAACTGATGACCAGTTATGTGGCAGGTCAAGAGATGAAGCGAGGCAACATCTCTGCTGATGATCAGGTACGAATCAGTGAGAACGCGTGGGCGAAGAACTTCCCAGACTCTTCAAAAATGTTCATCGAAGTAAACACCGATGTAGCAATGATGGATCTTTATCGTGGCTTGATTATTCAATCCGGTAATGATGCTAGCGTTGCGATTGCAGAGCATGTTGCAGGCTCACAAGATGCATTCGTTGACCTGATGAACTCTTGGGCTACCTCTCTGAAGCTAGAAAACACCCATTTTGCCAATGCACATGGTTTGGATGCAGACGACCTCTATTCGACTCCTTACGATATCGCGTTACTCGGTCGTGCCATTATTCGTGATTTACCGGATGTGTATGGCTTATACAGCGAACGCTCTTTCAGTTACAACGGCATCACTCAACATAACCGTAATGGCTTGTTGCGTGATAGAAGCTTAACCGTTGATGGCATGAAAACGGGCTACACCTCTGGTGCTGGCTACAGTTTGGCGAGTTCAGCGACACAAGGTGAGATGAGACTTATCGCGGTTGTGATGGGCGCATCAAGCGTTAAGAGCCGTGAATCAGACAGCAAACAGCTGTTGAGCTACGGTTTCCGTTTCTTCGATACACTAAACCCGCATAAAGGCGGCGATCAAGTGGCTGAAGAGAAGGTATGGTTTGGTGAGCAAGACACATTGAAATTAGGTGTGGCAGAAGACACGTTCATTACGTTGCCTAAGTCAGACAGTAAAAAGCTGACTGCATCTATCGAGCTTAACTCTGAACTGAAAGCGCCAATTGCAGAAGGTCAAACTCTAGGTGTGGTTCATTACACCGTTGATGGCGAAGATGTTCAAACTCAGCCTTTGATCGCGCTTGAAGCGGTTGAACAGGGCGGTTTGTTCAAACGTTTAATAGACTACGTTAAGCTGTTCTTCGCGAGCCTGTTCTAAATAGAGCCTGTGGCGATAAGCCGCGCTGAAAAGTCGAAATATTATGGGTGTTGTGAGTGAATCACAGCGCCCTTTGTTATTTCTACATCAATGAAAACGCCGCGCCGCACTATCTTTATTAGCCGTAGCGGGCGGTTTCGATTACTATACGCAAAATTTAGCAGTGTAGTCACTTATGACGATAGATATAAAGAACGTAACCGAACCCGAAGTAACCTGTGCAAATTGTCAGGCATGCTGTTGTCGTTTAGAGGTTATGATCATCACAGATACGGGCGTACCTGAAGAGCACATCGCTTATGATGAATGGGGCGGTGAAACCATGAAGCGCTTAGACGACGGCTGGTGTTCTGCGGTAGATAGAGAAACACTGATGTGTACTATCTACGAAAACCGACCATGGATCTGTCGCGAGTTCGAAATGGGCTCTTTCGAATGTGTTGACCAGCGCAAAGATGTGATGGGCTAGGCGTCTGCAGTATTGAACTCAGTAACTAAAGTACGCTAATGAACTGTGATAATCACATTAAAATTAAATATCAGGGTTCTATACCTTAAGCAGTTGTAGAACCTTGATGCGTTTTATGAGATCAAATATTGAGTGAGATAAGAGTCTTAGCTCGATAAGTTAGAGTTTAGAACTCGGAAGGCACTTCAAACTCCATCCATTCACCGGTTGTCGGGTGAATCAACTTTAAGTAGCCAGCGTGCAGGTGTAAGCGCTCGCGTTTGTATCCGTATAAGTCGTCACCACGAATAGGTACACCAAGCCCTAATGGATGAGCACAGTGCACTCGCAGCTGGTGGGTTCGCCCTGTTTTAGGGTACAAGTGAACCTTGGTTTTGCCATTGTGAGTGCTAACCACTTGCCAATGGGTCTCTGTATTTCGGCCGTGTTGGTGACAAACCAGTTGTCTTGGTCTGTCCGTGATGTCGCCGCGCAAAGGAAGGCTGATATTGCCAGATTCGCCCGTTATCTCGCCATCTAACAAAGCGGTGTAGCGTTTCTCTACGGTTCTATTAATGAACTGCTTCTGAATATGCTTGTTTGATTCCGCCGTGAGCGCCAAGATCAACAAACCTGACGTCGACATATCCAACCTATGGATAATCAAAGGACCAGTCGCATCCGGGTAACGCGCTTTTATGCGGGTATAAACTGAATCTTCGATGAACTTACCGGGAACCGACAAGAACTCTTCAGGCTTATTGACGACTACGATTTCATCGTCTTCATAAACAATATTAAAAGACTTACCAACCGCAGGGTTCACGATAAGCGGGTTATCTTCTAGCTCTATGCCACTTAACTGGTGTTCGAGGATCTCAAAGCTTTTACTCTGACAAACAGGGTAGAGGTTTGCGTGTTGTCGAATGATGTCTGTAGGCGGTAATCCCCACCAAAACTCAGATAATGCTAACGGCTTGAACCCGTGTTCAAACGCAAAGTTAAGCAACTTAGGTAGGCAGCAGTCACCAGAGCCTTCAAGCGCGTCTTTACCATCGAGCAACTCGAGTAAATTCTTAGATTGCTTGGCTTGATTGATAAAGCGATAGTGAGAGAGGCGTTGAGTTTCCAACTGTTGTGAAACTGCTTGGTGATCTTGCTTACGGTTTTTCAGTTCGCTTTCAATCAAATCAATTTGTGATTGGCGCTCTGCGATCTTCTGTTTCCACTCAATACGAAGTGCTTTTAGGTCACGTTTCTCTTGGCTACTTTGATTGCCCAGTTGTTTGAGCAAATTCGCCGCTGACTCTAGATTCCCTAAGGCTTTTTCTTGATTGGCTTGTTCTCTGAGTTCGTTACGCTGAGCTTTGTTTGCGGCCATTGCTAACTGAAAGGCTTCGATAGCTTTTGCTGATTCGATTTTTAACCCTTCTAGCTCGGCCAATAATGTGTCTAGATTGTGCGACTGTTGCAGCTTTTCAATGTCGTCCGAGAGCTGCAATTGTCGAGCAAGGTTCGCACTGTTTTGAGATTGAAACTGTTTTGAATCGAAGGCTGGTGGAACAAAGTGAATGTTGTTTAACTGAGAGACCAAAGCCGGATCTAACTGCAAGCCTGAAAACGCAGAAAGGTAACCTAACCCTTGTGTGGTTGGATTCTGAACAAGAAGCACAGCGTAGAGATTACCTTGCGAGGTTTCATTCACACCACAGTCGACAAGTGATTGCTGAAGCTGCAGCATAGCGAATTCACACACAGGGTGCGGGGTATAGTAATACGGAAACGTAAAACGAGTCGGTAGCGCTAAATCGACATTCGTGTTTGCTAGGTGCAGAGGTGTGTATTGAGCGAGGTTTGTTGGCATTAAGATCAAACTCTATGGCTGTTCAGTTAGAGTTCGGTATTGTTGTCGAAATGAAGACAAATGAGAAGCCAAAGCAGAAGATAAATCGGCTTTGGCTTCATTTAGTTTCTTGTGTTTACTCTAGCAAGCACGTGTTTGAGTGAAACTCGATCAGTTCGAGTGTTCTAGCTCTACTTGCTCAGCTTTTTGGTAAGCAGGGTGGCTCTTTAAAAGTTCACCGTATTTAGCGATGTTAGGGTAAAGCGCAGTTGCACCAAAGTTACCCACGATTTCTACGATGAACGACATCATAAAATCTGCACCTGTTAGTGTGTCTGCAACCAAGTAGGTTTTACCTTCAAGTGCATTATTCACGTAAGTGAGGATCTTTTGGTTTTCGTCGTCTGCATAACCGCCTAGGAAGTTAGTTTCGCAGCCGTCTTTCATCACAAAGATCTTAAGTAACATTGGCAAAATACCTGAACTCTCAGCGAAGTGAAGCCATTGCGAATACTCAACGTAGTTTGCGGTGCCGCGTGTAGGTGCGAACTTACCCTGACCGTATTTGTCGATTAGGTATTCCGTGATAGCACCAGATTCAGTGATCACGACGCCATCGTCTTCAATGACAGGAGATTTACCCAATGGGTGAATGGATTTGAGTTCTGGTGGTGCAAGAAAAGTGACACTGTCTCGTTGGTAGGGTTTGATTTGGTAATCTACCCCAAGCTCTTCCAATAGCCAGATGATGCGCTTTGAGCGCGACTTATTCAGGTGATGCAAAGTAATCATGATTCTACCTAGTTAACGGGTTCAGTTTATTGAATTTATTTAGCTTCGTTCGTTTTGATAACAAGCTTACCGAAGTTCTGACCTTCCAATAGGCCCATGAATGCTTGTGGCGCATTTTTTAGACCTTCAACCAGGTGCTCACGATAGTGCATCTTGCCTTGAGACAACCATTCTGTCATTTGAACAGCAAATTCGTTGTAACGGTGTGCGTAGTCATCAAAGATGATGAAACCTTGCATCTTAATTCTTTTAACAAGCAGCATACCCATCAGGCTAGACATACGATCTGGTCCTTCAGGCAGTGAAGTCGCATTGTATTGAGAGATAAGGCCACACACAGGAATACGAGCACCTGTGTTAAGCAGAGGCATTACTGCATCGAATACCTTGCCGCCAACGTTTTCAAAGTAAACGTCGATGCCGTTGTCACACGCTTTAGCCAATTGCTCCGCGAAGTCGTCAGCTTTGTGGTCGATGCATTCATCAAAGCCAAGAATCTCTTTCGCGTACTGACACTTCTCTTGACCGCCTGCAACGCCGATAACACGACAGCCTTTTAGTTTGCCGATTTGTCCAACGGTTGCGCCTACAGCACCTGTTGCTGCTGCAACGACTAGCGTGTCGCCTTCTTTAGGTTGGCCGATATCAAGCAAGCCCATGTAAGCAGTAAAACCAGGCATACCCATGATGCCAAGCGCGTAAGAAGGGTGCGTTGGTTCTTTACCTAGTTTGATAAGGCCTTCACCGTTAGACACACCAAGATCTTGCCAACCTGTGTAAGCCAGTACCCACTCGCCAATTTCGTAATCAGCGTGGTTTGATTCTTCAACCTGACATACGGTTGCGCCTACCATCACTTCATCAATCGCAACGGGATCTGCGTAGGATTTAGCATCGCTCATACGACCACGCATGTATGGGTCTAGAGAAAGGTAAACTGAGCGAAGTAACATCTCGCCGTCTTTGATGCTTGGCGCAGCTATTGTCTCTAAACGGAAGTTGTCTTGAGTCGGTGCGCCAACTGGGCGAGAAGCCAATACGATTCGGCGATTGTCTTGTTGAGTCATTGGATGTCCTTAATTGTGTATTTTATACATTTAGAATTAGACCAGTCGTCTAGTCTTGTTGTCTAAAAATCCCGCCGTCATCAAATTGATAAGAGGGCGGGTGATTTTTTTAAGTTAAAGCCAATAAAGCGCGCTGCGCGTTATTAGCTTTCACCTTTTAAAATTCGTTCGGTAAGGCTCAAAGCTGACTGTAAGCTATGTGAGCTTTGGCTCAGCTTGCTCAATAAGCTGGCGCCTAACCACATTGAGTATAGGTTCTGAGCTGCTTCTTGGCTCTCTTCAACCTTTATGGAGCCATCTTCAATACCGCCGACAATGCACTGTTCGATGGTATTCGTCACTTTTTCTGCACCCTTTAATAGCGCTTGGCGCATAGGATCAGAAAGATCAGAAACTTCCGCGCTGAGTTTAACGACCAAGCATTTATGAGCATTGCAGGTGCCGTTTTCAATCTGTGACCATCGAGTGAAATAACTGACAATTCTCTGGTAATGGTTGCCTTCACCATGAACCAAAATAGTTTCAACTCTGCTGATGTAGGTCTCAAAATAGTGCTGGATCAGAGCCTCGCCAAATTGCTCTTTCGATTTAAAGTAGTGGTAAAACGACCCTTTCGGCACGTCCGCTTCTTTAAGCAATTGCGATAAGCCAACGCCGTTAAAGCCGTTGTTCACTATTAATTGGTAGCCAACATCTAAAACATGCAGGCGTGTGTCATTCGTTTTTTCGTTCATGGGCGGTACTATAAGTTAAATTAGACCAGTCGTCTAGTGGTCGGTTTTCGAGGGTATATTTGGTCGTTGTTACAGTAGCTAAATAGCTAAATAGCTCAATATCTAAAGAGGCTTCAAATGTTCAGATATAAAAAAGCCCCGACATAGCGCGTATGTTGGGGCTTAAATCAGTAACTTCGATTATTTGATAGAGATGAGTTCTACATCAAAAATCAGAGTCGATGATGGTGGGATAGGGCCTGAACCGCCTTTACCGTAAGCTAGAGTGCTTGGAATAAATAGACGAACTTTTTGGCCTTCAACCATGTAAGTCAAACCTTCTTGCCAGCCTTTAATTACTTGCTTAAGAGCAAATGAGATTGGCTCGCCGCGCTCAACAGAGCTGTCGAAAACAGTGCCGTCGATTAGCGTACCGTGGTAGTGAACCGTTACTTTGCTGTTCTTAGTTGGGTGCTCTGTGCCTGTACCTTCTTCAAGAACAAGGTATTGAAGACCGCTTTCAGTCGTAATCACGCCTTCTTTAGTGCCGTTTTCAATTAGAAATTGTTGGCCTTGTTCGAAGTTTTCTCCGCCAGACTTATGATTCGTCCAAGTACGGTAAATCATGAAACCCGCCAAAAGAAAGACAATGACCGGGATGACAAATTTAGACATAGTAAAACCTATTTATATTGAGTGCTGAATTTCTTAGTTAATACAAAATGTGTTAATCAGTTGACTAAAGCCGTGATTATGGTTGAGTCAAAAGGTAGTTGATCGTTTTTGCAATGCCAGCAACGTCTTGGTGACCTGCTGTTAGTACTTGGTATTTACCGTTGATGATAAAGGTTGGTACTGAGTTGATCTGACCTTTTACTGAGATCTCTTCTGCTCGCTTAACGTAGTCGAAAAGAGCGACTTGCTGTTCTTTATTCAGCTGGTATGGGCTAACCAAACCACGAGAAGTAAACGCTGTCTCTAGTGCTTGTTGACGCTGCTCAGGTGTTGCATCTGCACCCATTTGAACGGCACCAAATAGGTCGTCCATGAATGCGTGGTCAGGCGTCGCATCAAGCTGCATCACTGCTGTGTAGTAGATCATTGCGCTGATTTGAGCGCTTTCGTTGAACGTCACGTGCATCTTGCCAATAGTTTGGTCTGTTAGAGATTCAATCTCTGGAATGGCACTTTCCATTTGACGGCAGTGACCACAGTTAAGAGAGAAGATTTCAGTGATCGGAGACAAGTTAAATTCTGTTAGAGCAGTAGGAAGCGCTTCGTATTGAACGCCTTTTTGTGGCTCGTCTGTTTCACTACAACCCGCGATAATGAGTACGGCAGCGAGTGCTGTGATGAATTTAGTAAATGGTTTAAACATAATGTTTGCTCTAGCGTTGAGAAGTCGTGAGATTCTAACTATTTAGTACGAATTGGAAAACAATTATAAGGTAAATAAATGCAAACAGTTCGAACTAGCGGCTGAAGACAAGCTAGTAGACGGTTAACTGTGATCAACAGCACTTTTTTGGGTTCTGCTTTCTTTTCGTCTAAAGTTTTTCCCTCGGTGCCGATATAGACATTAGTGAATGGTTTATCTGCATGAGTGGTTGGTGAAGTAATGAGATATTTAGCGATAATGTTAAGCATAGCTTTGGCTGGGTGTGAAGCCACGTCACCAACTGACTTACTTGGCGGTGACATGCTAGAGACTGCACCACAAACCGATTACGACTTGATGCATCCTGAATGGGGTGTGGTTCAAACGACTCATGTAGCAAGTAATCGTGGCTACTCGATTCAGAGCAGCACTCATCAACACAGAACCATCACGACCAACTACGGACGTGGCGTTTCGACTAACGATCCACTGGAAGTCTTTTTAAGACAAAACCGTATCGATTTTGAAGTGTTGCCGGGCAACCATGTGATGGTAAAGCTTGAGCAGCACGTGAACTTTAAAACAGGTTCAGCATTCCCTGAGCCAGCTTATAATCAATGGCTAGATACGCTAGGCAGCTACCTTGCTCAGCGCCAAGATATTGATGTGGTGATTGAAGGGCACACCGATAACACGGGCACAGATCGAATCAATGATCCGCTTTCAGAGCAACGAGCAAAAGAAGTGAAGGCTCGATTAGAGAGTAACTATGTGTCGAGTCGTTCTATTTATACTCGTGGCTTCGGTGAGTATGTTCCAGCTTGTACGAACGCTTCTGCGCAAGGCAAGGCGTGTAACCGCCGTGTTGAATTGATGCTGATTGTCACGAAGTAGTCGTTTGAGTTTTCGCTCCCAATTTGAAGCGATTAACGCCAAATAACAGACATAAAAAATCCCTCACATTCGAGGGATTTTTTGTATCTGACTTTTGTTGCTTTATTGCTTATGCAAACTGCTTTTCTAAGTAAGTCACGATATCTGAAGATTCGTACATCCACTCAGTTTTACCGTCTTTTTCGATACGTAGACAAGGCACTTTCACACGACCGCCGCCAGCTTCAAGCTCAGCACGGTGTTGCTCGTTGTTTTTTGCATCACGAAGTTCAAATTGAACCGACTGACGTTTCATCGCGCGGCGCACTTTCACACAAAATGGGCACGCTTCGAATTGGTATAACGTGTGCGTTTTTGCTTGCTCATTTACTTTGCTTTGTTCTTCTTGAGAACGCTTCACACCACGTGGGCTGAAAACAAAATTCAATAACAAGATGACACGACCTAAGAACCAACGGATAAACTTCATAACTCTCTCTACATATTTAAAATTAGCGTTACAATTTGCAGCATTATATACACAAGTTTTGTCAGATGCTCGCAACAAACCGCTAATATCTATTTTGTCCGTTCGATCGTATGAGACTTAGCCACATTTAGCCCTAAACGCTTAGACAGTCGAGTCAGATTTGCTCGGTCTGTTTTCAGAACTCGCCCTGCTTGTGCCCAGTTAAAGTTGGCATCTTCCAACACCTCAGTAATGATACTGCGTTGAAAATCGTCCGTTGCACCACGTAGCCCTGCAGAAAGGTCGATCGTTGGTGTCGATAATGGTGTGTTTTTCACCTGAGTCGTCGCAATTGGCTGATCTTGGTCTAGAGGACCACAATCTTCCTTGGTGATTGTCACCAGGTTTTTATTGGTGCTGCGCGCTAACGCTTTCAATGCGGAACGACTGATCACATGCTCAAGTTCACGCACGTTACCCGGCCAACCATAACGGTTTAGGAAAGAAAGAACGTCGGAGCGGAACTTAACTTGGTTGATACCAAGCTTACGACGCGCTTGTTCTAAGAAGAAACCCGCTAATAGGCTGATGTCGTCACCACGATCTTTCAGTGCTGGCACCGCGATAGGATACACACTCAATCGGTGGTACAAATCGGCTCTGAATCGACCGTCTTCAACTTCTTGTTTTAGATCTCGGTTTGTCGCTGCCAATACTCGCACATCAATGGTTTGAATGTTGTCTTGGCCAACCGGTTGGATTTCGTTGTTTTGCAGCGCACGTAGGAGCTTACTTTGAGCGGCCAAAGGCAATTCACCAATCTCATCAAGGAACAGTGTGCCACCATCGGCTAAAGCAAATTTACCTAAGCGGTTTTTGTCTGCGCCAGTGAACGCGCCACGAACGTGACCAAACAGTTCACTCTCTACTAAGTTTTCAGAAATTGCAGCACAGTTTACGTAGACGAGTGGGTTACGTTTACGTTGAGATTGGTGGTGCAGGGTGCGAGCCACAAGCTCTTTACCAACCCCGGTGTCACCATGAATCAAGATATTAAACTCAGATGGAGCTACAACAGCGATGTCGTTCTTAAGCGCGACCATGGTGTCACTGTTACCAATCAACTCACCGCCGTCACGTTCCCACGCTTCTACGTTCAATTCTTCGAGTAATTGCTTTGACTGTTTTGCTTGATGCTCAAGTTGCGAGAAGGTCAGTGCCATCTGCATGGTTGAGGCTGCAATAGCTGCCAGTACTTCAAGGTTCCGCGCCGGAATATTCGCGAAGACATCAGGTTTCAAGCTATCTAGAGTCAGAATGCCCAATAACTTGTCGCCAAATAGCAAAGGCAAGCCCATACAAGCATGCATTGGTAAATCGCCATCATGGTCAATAAGCAAACCATCGAAAGGATCGGGTAGGGAGCTGTCAGCATCGAAACGAACAGGAGAGCGAGACGCGCAGATCTCTTCAAATCGTGGGTGTTCTGAAATGATAAAGCGACGACCGAATGTATCTCGGCTGAGCCCTTGCATTGCGATAGGTACTAGCGTGTCGCCTTGAAGGCTTAAAAGCGCGACACAATCACACGTTATGGTTTTGCGAATGGCATCGATCAGGCGATTGAAACGATCTTGATCGTTGACACCACTTGCGAGGCCAATGGTCATTTCCATGAGGGTAGATGCGGAGATATCTTGCATAAAAAACTCTAACTGTGTGTGTTTATCTACATAATAGAGTCTTATTGACTTAAAAAAAAGGTCTTTTTGACATTTTTATAAGATGAGTTTTGAGAAGAAAACCAGTAATGACGGGGATTGATAAAGTTGGCACTGATTGTGCAAAAGACACAGCGAAGCCCAATTATAGCGCTGATTAAAAAGACTATTCTTGATCTCAATCAATCAGGTGGCATTAATCAGGTTTCGCGATTTTTTGAAATGAAAACGAGTCAAAATAACTCAGTTTCTAAAAATAACTAAGGTTTCAGAAAATCGATAAGTCATTCTTAATTTTTAGTAGTCAAAATGACATATAGGTCATAAGGCTCAGTGTTCGGAGTAAATTCATGCTTAACAATGCACATATCGAAATCATCAAATCTACTATTCCTCTACTTGAGAGCGCAGGCCCAGCTTTAACTCAGCATTTTTATCAACGTATGTTCACGCATAACCCTGAGTTGAAAGATATCTTCAATATGACTCACCAAAGAACAGGTCGCCAAGGCGTAGCACTGTTTGAAGCTATCGCGGCATATGCAAAGAACATTGAAAATCTAGCAGCGTTAACAACTGCCGTTGAACGTATTGCTCAGAAACACACAAGCTTTAACATTCAACCAGAGCACTACCAAATTGTTGGTTTGCACCTGATTGAGACATTACGTGAACTAGCTGCTGACGCCTTTACTCCAGAAGTGGAAGAAGCATGGACAGCCGCTTACCTATTCTTGGCGCAAGTATTCATCGATCGTGAAGCTGAACTTTACCTACAGCGTAAGCAAGCTGTTGGTGGTTGGGAAGCAGCGCGTGCGTTTGTGATTGCAGACAAAATCGAAGAGTCAGCGCTAGTAACAAGTTTTATCCTTCAGCCAAAAGACGGCGGTGAAGTTCTGGATTACACACCAGGTCAATACATCGGTATCGAAGTGAAACCAGAAGGCTCTCAATACAGCGAGATTCGTCAATACTCACTGTCTGATAAGCCAAACGGCAAGCAATACCGTATTTCTGTTAAACGTGAAGGACAAGGCCAAGAGACACAAGGCGTTGTATCTAACCACCTACACGATACGGTTGCTGTTGGTGATGAGGTTAGCCTATACGCACCAGCGGGTGACTTCATGTATCAAGAGCGCAGCAAGCCAGTAACACTTATCTCTGCAGGTGTTGGTGTAACGCCAATGCAGTCTATGCTTGAGTTCCTAAACACGGAAGATAAAAACGAGCCAGTACTTTACCTTCACGCTTGTGAGAACGTAGGCCAACACTCTTTCACGACTCGTGTTAAAGATATTGTTGCCGACAAAGGTTGGGAAGCGAAAACGTGGTACATGAACAAAGATGAATCTGCATGTGAAAACACGCATCAAGGTCAAATGGATCTAGCGTCTATCTCTGATACTAAAGGCTTTGAAGAGAGCGATTTCTACATCTGTGGTCCTGTTGGTTTCATGAAGAACATCGTAGAGCAGCTAGATGCAATGAAAGTTGACCGTTCACGCGTTCACTACGAAGTATTCGGCCCTCACGCTAACTTCTAATAGGTCTCGGCATTTCTAGTAACACTCGCCTGAACTATTAATACCTTGCCTATTCAAAGGCCTCACAGTGTGAGGCCTTTTTGGGTTTGGTTGGTTTTGTCTGACATCATCGACTACTGCAGAACACGATGGTTCAGCTAAGATCTTTTCGCTTCTATCTAAGAACGTTTCATCTTCTTGGACATGTAGTCGGAATCGAAAAACTCAGGCCAGTACATTTTCACGTAACCACCTGCAACCCAAATCACTAGGATGGTCGCGATGGTTAACTCGAAGAAACCAAACTTGTGCAGCCAATACCATTGCGGGTATTCCGCGCCGAAAAACGTAGTTAGACGATGCATGGCAATAGCGCTGATCACGGAAGGGAAAGTGACGGCAGCAATCGAAGGTTGGAATTTCAGACGCATCAATCGTATGTAACACAAGTAGATCAGCAGTGTCATGGTGATAGCAATGCCAGCCAACGCGCCTGTTAGAATCGGGTCTGGGTTGTCGAAGTTAACCAAGTAAGCCGCTAAAGACAGGTTCACAGGTGCTGCCATGATGGCTAAGGTTGGTCTTGCTCGGCGTGGCAGGTTTCCTTCGAATACCAAGCGGTACAACACCACTGGTAGCATTAGGAAATAGATACCGATACAAGTGGCCGCAAGTGTTTCTGAAAAAACGGTGTGCCCAAATTGTGAACCTGCTAAGGAACTGCTGATTAACCCCACCGGATACAGAAACCAACTCGGTACAATGTTCGACATTTTGAAGTTGATTATCTGGAAACTAAAGAACAACACCATCATGGTAAAATGCAATAACAACGCGCAGAACCAGACTGGGTAAGCAATGACTGGAGAGATTTCGGCTAAATAGTCGCATAGAATCAATAACGCCATGCTCATTGGTGCCATCAAGCTTCCACTAAGCGGATGACGAATGTCATTTATGAAAGTATTAAAGCTGGTGAGATAACGAAGTAAAACGGGTAGCAATAACAGTGCGCCAAATGCAGCAAGGTAAGGGCGAATGATCTCACCAACCCCTGGCAGATATAATGCCCAAGCTTGTCCTAGTCCAATAACACCAAGTGCCAAAGACGCCTGAGATGGCGGCACATTTTTTACTTGGGTTAACCTTCTCCAGTTCAACGCCTTTCTCCAACTAGTTATTTATAGAATATGAGTTATATAGAATGTGAGCTGTTTATATAATATGAGTCAATTATAGAATTTTTGCTCTAGAGTGAGCGCTCAGCTGTGTCCTCAATAGATGTTAAGGACACTCAAATAATTTTGAGTGGATGATAGCAAGTTTAACGTTTGCTTTTTTGATTTTGATACGAAATCGGGACATTAAGCACTAGGAAAGTGTGCTTTATTTTTTTGAGTGATTTATAAATACCGAGCTTGGTTTGCTCATGTATCAGTGGAACTTGACTGTATTAGTGGAACTTAACGAGTTACGTTTAAGCCCCACATTTGAACTACCGTTCTCAATGTCGTTAACGTACTTCCTCTTGCTGAGGGAGGTCTTGTTGTCTTAGCTTCTCGTTTTTCAGCGTACGGTTAAGCAGCTGACTGTAAATTGGCTGCCCACCTAACATTTGAGCAATGATTACCGCGCCCAAGCAGGTGATGATCAACGGCAGGATCAGGTAGTAGTTATTGGTCATTTCAATAACCAAGAGTATGCCAGTGATAGGCGCTCGTACGGTGGCGGCAAATAATGCGCCCATGCCAGCAATCGCAAACATACCCGGTTCAATATTCAGTTCAGGAAAGAATGCCGCCGCGATAAGCCCAAACGCGTAACCAAAGAGCGTTCCTAGAGCAAGCATTGGTGCAAAGATACCACCCGGTGCACCAGAGCCGAAACAAAGCAGGGTAGTGATCACTCGGCCTAAGAAGATTAACAGCAGCACGTTTGCGCTGTAGTTGCCATTAGTGATGTTCGGGATGATACCAATACCACCGCCAGTCAACTCCGGTATATAGAGCAGCAATAAGCCAAAGCAACCGCCCAGCAGGGAACCTGTCATTAAGTAGCGTTTACGGTCATTCTTGTGTATTGCCACAAACAGGTCTTGCGAAAGTGTAATCAACTTATTGAAAATCACACCAAACAGGCCGAACAACACGCCTAACAACAAGAATAACCACAGAGCATCCAGTTCAGGCGGTTGGTATTGAGGCATTGTGATAACGGCAGACTGTCCGTTGATTGATCGAAAAACGATGTTGGCTGAAACCGCGGAGATGATGACGGCTTTAATTGATATGAGTGAGTAGCGAAACTGTGGTCTCATCTCCTCGACTACAAACATGATGCCAGCCAGTGGTGCATTGAATGCGGCGGCTAAACCACCTGCGGCACCCGAAGCTAATAGTGAGTGGCGAGTGTCGTCATCTTTGACTCGAAAGATATCGGTGACCATGCGACCAATACTGCCGCCCATTTGAACGGTTGGTCCTTCTCGACCTAAAACCATACCAGAGCCTAATGCGCCCATACCGCCAAAAAATTTCACTGGCAATACTCTCCACCATCGAACAGGGCGCATACCGTCCATCGCACCTTCAATTTCGGGGATGCCTGAGCCTGCAGCCTCTGGAGCAAAGCGGTGAACGAGGAAGTAACCAATAAAGGCAAATGCTGCACTAATAAGGAAAGCGGCCAGCCAAAGGGGTAAATAGCTACCGATTTCATCTTTAAGCCAATCGGTACGAGTTTCTGTGATGAAATGAACCGCGACTTCGAAATAGGTACCCACTACGCCAGCAAGTACACCTACAATACAAGAAAGAAAGAGAACGGAAGCGGGTGTCTTATCTCTTGAGAGAAATTGATTAATAGCATCCCTTGGCATTTTGGCTAATAAGGATTGCTTAATTTTCTCTCTTCTGGTCATTGAGATAAGGCTCCTGAATGGGTTAAGGCGGGGTTGTCATAAATTATACGCGTCCTCTGCATATCCTATAGCAGCAAAGATGAAAAGTTGAATTTCATTTATGGAATGTACGTGTTACATAAATGGAATCTATGGGAAATTGTGGAATCGCCGTCACAATTTTGATCGATTCTCTGGTGGTGGCTTGAATATCCCCAAAAATGAACCATAGTTAAATCGTAAAGCAACATAACAAACCGCAAGGAGACGTGAGGTTTTACACACAATTTGGATGGATTCAGATACAAAGTTTTAGTTTCTCGTTAATTGTTCAGGTCGATATTTAAGGCTTCCTGATTCGCGAACTCACGATTGAGTAACGAGAGTGAGGCGTACTTCAAGTACGCCTTTAGTTCGTCTGGAGCATCCCATTTCCACATTCTGCCTCTACTGTTTATCTCTTCTGATTATTTTCGCGCCAACCTCTATTAACGAATCTCAGTGTAAACAATCGATTGGGGTCAACTTTTTGGTGATTGAGTATATACTCCCTTAAAAAGGAGAACTGATATGACCAAAAAAGTTCCTACAAACATAATTACGGGTTTCTTGGGTGTTGGCAAAACGACAGCTATTTTGAACCTGCTCAAAAATAAACCTGAGAATGAAAACTGGGCTGTCCTGGTTAATGAGTTTGGCGAAATCGGCATTGATGGCGCGTTAATGACAGACCAAGGTGCTTTAATTAAAGAAGTACCGGGTGGCTGCATGTGTTGTACTGCAGGTGTTCCTATGTCGGTAGGTATTAATGCCTTACTGCGCCAAAAGCCGGACCGTTTATTGATTGAGCCAACTGGGCTTGGTCACCCTAAACAGGTTATTGCGACACTTACTTCAGAGCAATACACACCTTATGTTGATTTAAAAGCGACGCTTGGTTTGGTTGACCCACGAAATCTATCTAATGAAAAGTACACCTCGAATCAGAATTTTAATGATCAATTAAACAGTGCAGATGTGATTCTTGGTACTAAGGTTGACCTTGTTCATTCTGAAGACATCGATGTGTTCAATGATTGGGTGACGGATCAAACGCCATCAAAAGTCTTCCATAAGCTAATTCACGATGGTGAAGTGCCACTGGAAGTGTTGGACATTGAAAGAGTATACGGCAGTGCTTCCTCTCATATTGAAGCGCATCATCACGATCACGCTGAACAAGAGCCTCAATTCCAACTTCCTCCCGGTGAAGCGTTCATCCGTAAAGAGAATAAAGGTCAGGGCTATTTCAGTTGCGGTTGGCTATTTGGCGCAGAGCATAAGTTCGACTTTGATGCGCTGTTTTCAATGCTGTCGGATCTTACGGCTGAGCGTGTAAAAGCCGTGGTGAATACTGACCAAGGTTGCTATGCGTTTAACGTGGCGAATCAAGTGGTGTCCGTGAATGAAATTACACTGGATGGTTTTGAATCAAGACTGGAAGTGATCGACTCGCAGTTAATGCCTTGGGACGATCTCGAGCAGGTTCTACTCAAGCTGTGTGGCATCAAATAGCGCCATTTTTACTGTTTGAACTGATGATCTCGGTGTTTACTTCGTTGAAGGTGGGGTAAACACCAGATTAAATGAGAAAGTTTGCGTTATATCACGATAAATGTGAGATAAATCACTCTAATTACTTTATAGTGCTCGGCTGAAATAAGAATGTAGGCTGTCTGCTTAAGGAACCCGTAACAATGTCATTTTCCTCTCAAGGTTTTGCTCCTGAATTAGTCAAAGCGTTGATTGAGTGTGGTTATGAAAAACTCACTCCAATTCAACAAAAAGCGATTCCAATGGCTCGTAAAGGCCATGATATTTTTGCTACTGCTCAAACCGGTACGGGTAAAACAGCGGCATTTTCATTGCCTGTTATTCAGCACCTTTTGAACAGCGGTAAAAAGGTGTCTAGAGGAACGGCTCGCGGCCTTATTCTTGCTCCAACTCGTGAGCTCGCTGCGCAGATCGCTCAAAACATTAAAGACTACGTTAAATACACTGAACTAAGCGTTTCAGCGGTTTACGGTGGTAACAAAATGTCTTCACAAGTTCGTCAATTAGAACTGGGTGTGGATATTTTGGTTGCAACACCTGGCCGTTTGGAAGAACACTTAGAAGCGGGTAACGTGTCTATCGCAAACCTAGAATTTCTAGTATTCGATGAAGCTGACCGTATCCTTGATATGGGCTTCATCAATGCCGTTCGTAAGATCATGTTGGATGTAGAAACATCGCCGCAAATCATGATGTTCTCGGCAACGACTTCTACTCAGTTAAACCAACTATCTGTTGATATTCTACGTAAACCAAAACGTATCAGTGTTGAGCGCGAAAACTCAACGGCTGCTACTGTTGGTCACGTGGTATACCCTGTGGACCAAGAACGCAAAACAGAACTGCTTTCTGAGCTGATTGGCCGTAAAAACTGGCGCCAAGTGCTTGTGTTCGTGAACTACAAAGAAACAGCGAATGACGTTGTTAAAGAGCTTAAATTAGACGGCATTAAAGCGGTACTTTGTCACGGTGATAAAGCACAAAGCGCTCGTCGTCGTGCTTTGGATGACTTCAAAGAAGGCAGAGCACGTGTGATGGTAGCAACTGACGTTGCAGCTCGTGGTCTTGATATCGAAGACTTACCACATGTAATTAACTACGACATGCCTTTCCTAGCGGAAGATTACGTTCACCGTATTGGCCGTACAGGTCGCGCTGGTAAACAAGGTCATGCGATTTCTTTCGTTAACCGCGAAGAAGAGTTGACTGTTGTTCAAGTTGAAACACTGATTCAACAACGTATTCGTCGTGTTGAACAACCGGGTTATGAACCGAAGAAACGTGATGCTTACATCGAGAAGCTGAACACTAAATCGGCGTACAAAAACCGCCAAGGTCGTAAGAACAACGCGAACGAAGAGCCTCAAGATCAAGCAAGCGCAGAACGTCGTTTGACTATGATGAAGCGAATTAAAAACCGTCGTAAGTAATTACGGTTGGTGACTAAAAAGAGCCACTGTTATGTGGCTCTTTTTGTTTGTATTGCTCGCAATATTGTTTATTGTCATTACTGCTTCGTTTCAACCTCGCTTCATTTCAAGCCCGATCAAGAAACAAGAACTATTAAATAAAAATAAGTCGATAAGGTAATAATATGGATAGCGCACTACTTTGGGCTTTTATTCCCACTTTTTTCTTTGTGTCAATCACGCCCGGTATGTGTATGACCTTGGCTTTGACGCTAGGAATGAGTGTTGGATACAAGCGTACATTATGGATGATGATCGGTGAATTGGCTGGTGTTGCGGTGGTTTCTATTGCTGCGGTATTGGGTATTGCATCTATTATGTTGAACTACCCGTGGCTATTTACGGGCTTCAAATTTGTTGGTGCAGCTTACTTGTTCTATTTAGGCGTTCAGATGTGGCGTTCAAGAGGCAAGCTGGCGATCAGTACTGACAACCAAACAACAAAAGTCAGCAATGATTGGGACTTGGTGGTTCAAGGCTTCGTAACGGCAATCGCGAACCCGAAAGGCTGGGCATTCATGATTTCGTTACTGCCTCCTTTTATTAACAGCAATAAAGACTTAGCACCGCAGTTGTTGATTTTAGTGTCTATTATTCTGGTTTCTGAATTTGTCTGCATGACCTTGTATGCTACGGGCGGTAAGAGCCTAAAACATATGCTGGGCAAAGCCGATAACGTTAAGTTGATGAACCGCATTGCAGGTACGTTGATGATGGGCGTTGGTGTGTGGTTGTTCGTTAGCTAATTCTGGTTAGCCTACAACGAGCAGAGATCACCGACTCAGTCGTTCCTCCTTCTCGAGGATGACGGTGCGTGATTTGGTTTGGGGTGAAGAGCAGTTTACAAAGCCGCAGACCATTAGTTGAGTCAAAGAGCGTATAGAATATAAAAAGAGCGATAGGGCGTTTGGCCTTATCGCTCTTTTTGATTTTACTTAGCTAGCGAACAGAAACTAGATAACAGTAATGTTGCTGATCTTAGTTAGATTTGCTTATTAAACCGCGATTTCACCGCCGTCTTCACGACGAATCACTACGGTAGATGCTCTTGGGCGAACGTTGCCCTGAGTCTGAGCCGTTGCATCTTCTGACGATGGCCAGTTTGCAGGGTGTTGAATGTTCACAAACAGTGATTTGTAATCAGGGCTAATGGTAAAGCCAGTTACTTCACAACCGTTCGGACCAACAAAGAAGCGTTTAAGTTGTGCTTGGTTGTTTGCATTAATTACCGCGCTGTTACCGTTGTCATCCGTTAACTGAGATGGGACAACTGCCAGCATTTGGTCATTGGTGTAGCCCGTTACTTCATCTGCGCCGTTATCAGTCTGAATCCACAAGATGCCACGAGCATCAAACGCTAAGCCGTCAGGGCTGGCGAACTGGTTCATGTCTGTTAGGCCTGAGCGGTTAATAGACTTGTCTTCCACTGCTGGAGAGCCAAATACGAAGATATCCCAATCGAACTCGCCTGCTGTTTTGCCTTCATCCCAACGAATAACATGACCGAACTTGTTGTCTACGCGAGGGTTCGCAGAGTTCGCTTCTTTACGCTTGTTGTTATTCGTTAGTGTGAGATAAGCCGTACCTGTCATTGGGTCAACAGAGCACCATTCAGGGCGATCCATTGGCGTTGCACCAACAAGGTCGGCTGCGCCTGCGGTATTAATGATAAGTGCTGCTTGAGAATCAAATGAATCACCTAGCTTACCGCCGTTTGTGGTCTTACTGCTCATAGTCAGTGGTAGCCAAGTGCCTGAACCATCATCGTTGAACTTAGCCACATACAGTGTGCCTTTGTCCATGTACTTGTCACCCGCACTTAGGCGATTGCTCGGCTCTGCATCACGCGGGTCCCATTTCTCTTCAGAAACGAATTTGTACAGGTATTCAAAGCGCGAATCGTGACCAGAGTAGAATACGATCGGCTCGCCTTCAGTCAACTTACCAAACGTACAGCCTTCGTGACGGAAACAACCCAGTGCAGAACGTTTCTTAGCGCGAGAGTTTGCTGTGTATGGATCGATTTCAACAATGTAGCCGTGACCATGTGCTTCGTTACGGTAATCGTCCATCGGTGAATCAGCGCTTGGTGTTACGTCAAAGCGTGCAAATTCGTCTAAGCGTTCTTGTTTGTTACCTGAAAGTGTGTCCCAACCGTAACGTGTTTTGTCGGTTGCGATACCAATACGCTCTTGTGCTGGCGTTGTCTCGCCTTTGTTCACGAAATAACCCGGCCAGTTTTCTTCACACGTTAGGTAAGTGCCCCATGGCGTGTAGCCATTACCACAGTTGTTCAACGTGCCACGAGCTTGGCTGCCGTCTTGTGAGAACTTGGTTTTGGTAAATTCACTGTGAGCAACAGGGCCAGACAGGTCCATTACTGTTGCGCCTGTGTAGCGGCGGTTCAGTGGATCGTTATCGACCATCACCCATTGGTTGCCTTCAAGTTTCACTCGAACAACACTCACGCCGTGCGCGTTGATCTCTTTACGTACTTCATCAAGGCTAGGGCGAGCGCCTTCGTTGTATGTTGGGCCGTTGGCGTGCAGCGCTTTTTGGTCGATGTATTCGTGGTTGATCACCAACAAACCGTCGTTGCTTTTGCCATTAAGCGGGAAGAAGTGCATGCCATCGTGATGCATGCCTAATGCGTTGGCTTGATCTTGTGCGTTGTTGGTGCCGTCTTTTAACCAAGCGTTGCCTTGTTTGTTGAGTGGAGTACCCCAAGGAACCAATACCTGTGCTGTATAGCCTTTCGGCACAACGACACTGTCTGTCAATGATCCTTTAACCGATTCGAATGAAAGTGTTGCAGTGCTTTTTTGTGCGCCCGTTGCTTGCATTGTCGCAGCGTTAGCCGTGCTGTGACCCGCTAAACCAAACGCGCCAAAGGCGGTCATTGCACTGATGCCTAAACCGCCTTTCAGAACGTTTCTTCTTGAAAGGTTTGCATCTAGAACTTCTTCGAAAGGCTTGTTGTTACTCTTATTGAATCGAGTGCTATCAAATGTTTCCTTGCTCATCGGGACTGCTTCCTGTTGGCTGACTTTATTATTCGTTATTTATGACTTACCCACTTACTAATGAATTGGTTAATAACTTGGGCTGATGTGTGAGCAATCGTGAAGCAGTTAAGTGACAGATTTTTATAGTTTTGATTAAGGTTTTGTTTCTGTAGCACGATTTTTGCTGCTAAGCCTCTCGTGCAATACAAAACTCTTGGGAATTAACGAAGAACTGTGTATAAATGCTTTATCAAATGAAAAGAGAGACAGTTATGAAATTAGATAAAATCGAAAACAAAAATCGCCGCCTACGCAAGAAGTTATACCTAGGTGAATTCGCTATTCTAGGTTTTGAAGTAAGCTGCACGACTTCGATTGCTGATTTTGACCAATACGATGTGTTCATCGATGAATTTATCGATTTTATCGACAGTATCGGCCTGTGCTTTGGTGGCGGCGGCCTTGAGCTGTTTGAAGGTTTCTTATGCTCAATTGAGCGCTACCGTTCAGTAACAGAAGCAGAACAACTGCAAGTTGCTCAATGGCTTGAAGCTCGTGCTGAAGTAAGCAAAGTGGAAGTTAGCGAACTGATTGACGCAAACTACGCGTTCTAATTTGATGTTGTGTTGTTAGCTCGATTGAAAGGCCAAATACGGCTTAGGAAAGAGTAACAACAGTACGCTAGAATAAAGGCCGAATCGTTAAATCGATTCGGCCTTTTTGCGTTTTATTCGTTCCATTTCTATTCTTTATCTTCTTTTCTATCCCTTCTGACGTAAATGATAAATTGATATTTTTCGATTAAATATTAGTACTTTATCGCTATTTTTATTTGCAGTAATAAGTTTGGATAAACTTGTGAGAGTTTTATGAGAATTCAATGAAGTTGCTGATAGATTTGATCGTCATTCTTAGAGTCAACAACACCACAGTTCGTTCTGGCAAAGGTAACGGTATATCGCTGTTATTCGTTTTGTTGGCAACGATAGGACTCGATAAAGGATGGAATCAAAATGAATAAACGTACTCAAATCAGCTTAGTGATCAGCTCGGCTATGTTGGCCTTCGGAGCGGCTCAAGTTCAGGCTGCTGAGCTTGAAGTCACTGTCACTAATGCAACGAAAGGGATCTACTTTACGCCTATCTTAGCGGCGGCTCATGACTCAAGCTTGTTCATGTTTAGAACGGGTGAAACGGCTTCTTCGGAACTAGAGTCCATGGCCGAAGGTGGCGATATTTCAGGTTTATCTGGTGTCATTGCCAACGCGGGAGGCGTGGTGGTTGAGAACCCAGCGGCCGGCATCCTCAATCCAGGCGTCGCAACTACGTTTGATATCAGTACTGGTGATTTAGAGTACCTATCATTGGGTGCAATGTTGCTGCCGACAAACGACGGCTTTGTTGGTCTAGATAGCTGGAAGATCCCAACTCAAGCGGGCACCTACAAAGCGACTCTAAATGGTTATGACGCAGGCACAGAAGCCAATGATGAGCTGGCGGGCAGTATGCCGAACCCTCCATTCATTACCTTTGGCGCTGGTGGCACAGGTGTAGAAACGGCAGTATCAAACGCTAAGGTTCATATTCATCCAGGTAACATTGGTGATGGTGATGCGGCGGGCGGCATCAGTGACCTCGATAGCAGTAGCCATCGATGGTTAAACCCTGTTGCAACTATCACCATTGTTGTGAAGTAAGGGGGATGTATGAAAGCTAGAATTCTATTTATCGCTGCATCAGTAGCTGTGTTAGCGGGTTGTCCGGACGATGACGACGATTACTATCGCTATGATGTGAGTGTTACTAACCTCACCCCCAATCAACCAATGTCACCACTCGCGGTGTTGACTCACAATACGAATTTTGATCTGTTTGAAGTTGGGCAAAGTGCCTCTGTCGATCTGGAATACTTGGCGGAAGGGGGTAGTAATGCACAATTGCTTGCGCTCAGTGACAGTGACGCCAATGTTTATCAAGGCATCTCAGGCAATGGACTGATTCTTTCAGGTGAGCAAGACACGGTGTCGATTCGTGTCGACCCAAATCAAGAAGGGTATATCTCAGTTGCTTCCATGTTGGTGAACACCAATGATGCGTTTGTCGGCGAATCCGGATTATCGCTCAAGTCATTAGCGGTGGGTGATACCTTTACTATGAACATGAATGTTTGGGATTCGGGAACTGAGCTGAACGATGAGCTTGCTGCAACCATTCCGGGACCAGCAGGCGGTGGTGAAGGTTTTAATACCACACGAGACGACACCGATATAGTGAGTTTTCACTCTGGCGTAATCAGCCAAGATGATGGCCTTACGACTTCTACTTTAAGTGCAAATCATCGTTTCCTTAACCCCGGTGCAAGAATCACCATTACTCGAACTCAGTAACAGGTTGAAAGCACGATGAAAGAATTCCTGCTCTGTTCCGGTCAATTGAAAGGTGGGCGGACTCAGAATAGAGCAGGGATCATGAATAGTGCTGCGGTAAATTTGATGGCAAACATATTGTTGGTTGAAGACGATGATGACTTGGCTGAACTGGTGCAGATGCATCTTAAGTTCCAAGGGCATAACGTAATCAGAGCTAATGTGATTGAAAAGGCTCAGGCGCTCTATAAAGAGGGTCATTTCGATTTGATCGTACTGGATCGTGGCTTACCAGACGGTGACGGACTCGATTTCTGTCGAATGTTGCGTCAGCAAGAGGATTGGACGCCAGTACTCATGCTAACCGCAAGAGACGCTGAGTTAGATAAGGTGTCAGGCTTAGAAGCCGGTGTTGATGACTACATAACGAAACCTTTCAGCGTTCTCGAGTTTCAAGCAAGAGTGAGGAACGTGCTTCGCCGTTTAAGCCATGTCGAATCAGCGACTCAAGAGGTTGTGACAGCAGAATCGATTATGAATTTTGGTGTGCTCACTATTCAACCTGAACGCCATCAGGTGTCACTCAATAACCAAGACGTACCGCTGACAGCTACCGAGTTTACCTTACTTCATTTCTTAGCAACCCGCCCGGGGCGTGTGTATAGCAAAGACGAGCTGCTCGATCATGTTTGGAATACTCATCACTCTGGCTATCACCATACCGTGTGTAGCACAGTCAACCGGCTAAGAACCAAGCTTGCGATGCCGAATAGTGATGATGATTTCATTAAAACCGTTTGGGGTGTTGGTTATAAGTTTGAGTCGAAAGCTTAGGCTTATGTGTCGCGTCCGAAGTTTACTAAAAGGCCAGTAAGACCTAAGAGCCATCGAGGAGAGAACATGAGTTTCAAATCGCGTTTAGTGTTGTTCACCAGTTTGTGGTTTCTGCTCGTGAGTGTGGTGATTGCTTATACCTATAATTGGCAAAAAGAGACCATAGAACAAAGAACTAAGCAGAGCTTACACAAAGAGCTCGCGGTTCATATGCGCGATGATAATCCTCTGATGATTGGTACCGACTACAACCCTAAAGCGCTCAAATCCATTTTCCACACCTTGATGTTGATAGGGCCAGATTTTGATATCTATTTCCTCGACAGTCAGGGCAAGATTACGACTCATGCTGCGCCAGAAGGCACTGTGTTAGCCAACCAGATAGACTTAGCACCCATTCAACAGTTTTTAAACGACGAGCCTTATCCCTTTCTGGGGGAAGATCCGATCAATCCCGGGGCTCGTAAGGTGTTTTCCGTAGCAGCGATTGAAGAGCTAGGTTCGACCGTCGGGTATCTGTACGTTTTGATTGGCAGTAATCGTCACACGGTGATTGCCAATTCGCAGGTCGATACGCCATACATTGCGCTCGCGGGGCTCATGCTGATCTCTATCTTGGGTTTTGCGGTTGGAGCTTATCTGTTGGTCAAACGTAGCCTGTTAAACCCAATAGAAGCAGTAACTAACAAGTTGCAACAACAAGCAGAGCAAGATTTTCGATTGGACCCGAACTTCATTCATCAAGTACCAGAATTGGTGCCGATTGCACGCTCGTATCAGTTGATGGCGAAGCACATTCAACAGCAATTTTTGCAACTTGAATATCAGTCGTCACATCGAAGACAAAGCTTATTACAGCTCAGTCATGATTTGAAAACGCCATTGTCGAGTGTATTGGGGTATCTAGAAACGTGGAGGATTCAAAACCCACATTCGGATCCACTCATAGATGTGGCATATCGCAATGGCAACAAGTTATCTGAACAGCTCCATTCGCTGTTAGATAGCGCCAAGAAAGATAACCCGGTACCCACATATCAATACGCTTCAATCGATTTCAATGGGCTGATGAGCGAATGCTTAGAAACGATACAAAGCAAATATCGCCATAAAAATGTTGAGTTGAACATTAATATGCCTATTGGAATCAAGGCTGTGGGTGACAGTGATCTGCTTGAGAGGTTGATTTTGAATCTGTTAGATAATGCATTGAGGCATAGCCCAAGTGGCACTGTGGTGTCGTTAGATGTTGGTTTTGAAGCGGATTCCAAACGGGTGAAGGTGGTGATTCATAATGAGGTTGAACTGGAAGCGCCGAATGGTTCTTTGGGAATAGGAACCAAGATCGCGCAGTCGATACTGATGTTACATCACAGCGTGCTAGAAACAACAAAGGCAGAGAACTCCTTTCAGCAAAGCTTTTATTTGCCTTCGGTATAGCTCTGTCTGCCTTCGTTTAGCTCGATGTATACTTACGTAGAACTAACGTTAAGCGTCTTTACTGTCTTCGTTGCCTTCGTTCACTTTCGCGTAGAAGTGAAGTAGCTCAGTTAATTCTTTAACCCAGCCAAACGCATCTTTAGGTGCGTTCTTTAAGATCTTTTCTACTTTCTCACAGTGCACTTCGATTGCGATTGCTTCTTCAAGGTTGAAAGAAATTGAGTAGAAGTGCCAAAGCAGTAGGCGAGTCATTCGCTCGATGTTCTGTTGCGAGTTATCCGACTCTGAGAAGGCTAGGTTTACTTCACCAAGCGCGATAGCGGTCATTCGAAGCATTGCGTCAAATTTTGCTGATTGCATGCGCTCTTCGCTGGTGACTTCTTCTTGCTCGAACGTAAACAATTCCGTCATTGCATCTTCAGGAACAAGGCGATGAATCATTCTTAAACTAAATTCTTCTAGTTCATGGCGAGGCATGGTGATTAAGCAATTTAAGGTGTAGTCGCGTTGCATGGTGTTCTCTTGGATCTGCAAAAAGGTCGGACAGTTTAATGGAGAAGCGAGCTCAGAAAAAGCAGATTTTAGATAAGCCTACGTTTGTGGGCTTATCTGTGTACTACAAGCCCTAAAATCGATGCTTAGGGGAACTGTATTTAGGTTTGAACGCAGTATCAGGCTTTGCTGTGGCTTGGCGGTTGGTACTGCATCGACTGGTCGTTTCTCATGAATATGTTGCTCGCGACCAAACTGCCGATGCAAATAGAACCAAGGGCGAGCCAAGTCATCGCATCAGGAATCTCGTTGAATAGTGGGATCGCCAACAAGGTCGCCACTGCGGGTGTTGCACTGCCAAAAGCGGCAGAGCGTTCAGCCCCTAAGGTATTAACCGCATAAAGGTAAGTGAACGCAGCGATTAAACCCGCCCCAACGCCTTGCACTGTTGAATGAACGGCAAGCTCCGTGAAGGGCCAATTAGCGATTGGTGTGTCCATTAGGTGGCTTGGGAGGTTTCCAGTCAGAATTAGGACGAGTAAAAGCAAAGTAGAACAGAGAGAAATAAAACCGGCACTGACTAACGCATTAAGATTAGCGACACGGGCTGAGATGGTGAACATCGCCCACATTAAGCTTCCGCATAAAAACAATAAATGACCTTTGGTGTATTCAAAGTTGAAGCTGCTTAAGCTACTTCCTAAAAACAACAGTATACCGAGTAAAACCAAACCTAAACCAACAACACGGTGTCGGCTGAGTGGTTGCTTAAAAAAGAGTACCGCAATTCCTGTGACGAACAGAGGGAGCGTGCCCGGAACAAGAGCACTGCCATGTGAGACCGGAACAAACTGCATGGCCGTTCCGGCAACAAGCAGATAAGGCAATCCGCTACCGACAAACATACCCGTTAGATACCGTTTAGGGACGACGGCAATCGCGCTGCGTGCTTTCCACATCAAAGGCAATAACACCAAAGCCGGTATGAGAAATCTTGTGAGGGCGATATCTGCAGGTGTTAAATCTGAATTTGCGCCGCCTTTAAGAGACAGGAAAAAGCTCGCCCAAATGAGTAGGGTGACAGTAATAGATAAGTAGCCAAGATTCATAATATTGAAGGAGAGTGGGTGATGACTCATTATGGAACAGTTGTTGTGCCACAGGTTGGCAAGTTTTGGCCTAACTTAAACTATCGTTGATGATTTCTGCTAATATTCACCAAATAATTAACGGATTTAACTAATGTTTGGCATTTACTATGGATAGAATTGATAGACATCTTCTCGAACTGCTACAAAAAGATGGCAGGTTAACCACGGCTGAACTTGCTGATGAAGTGGGTTTATCACCTTCGCCTTGTGCAAGACGAGTCAAAAGGCTAGAAGAAAAGGGCATTATTGACGGTTATCGTGTGAGCTTGTCACGAGAACAAGTCGGCATCGCAATGAGTGTGTTTGTTGAGGTGAGCC
Organism: Vibrio sp. 10N.247.311.12; assembly: GCF_041467515.1. NCBI lineage: Bacteria > Pseudomonadati > Pseudomonadota > Gammaproteobacteria > Vibrionales > Vibrionaceae > Vibrio > Vibrio sp. 10N.247.311.12. The sequence goes on along the minus strand of NZ_JBFSUV010000015.1, from coordinate 36,238 downwards.
TAAACAACCACCAAGAAGTGTCGATAGATAAGTTTGAGGCGGCTGTTGTAGAGATGGAAGAGGTGATCAGTTGCCACGTTGTATCTGGGGCTTATGACTATTTGCTAGAAGTGGTTAGCCCGAACTTGATGGCCTACGAGGCATTTACAAGAAAACTTCAAAGGCTCTCTAACGTCAAAGATATTCATACCCACCTTGCGATAAGACAAGTAAAAGGCAATGCACCACTGCCAATTTATACCGATTAAGCCAAACTCTGAGCAGTAACACGAAGGCAGAATGAGCTGAAAACGAAATGGTTTACTCCTGAAGTAGAAGCGCGGTCAATATCAAAAATCATCCATTAAGTGTCAGGCTTCAGGCAATAAAAAACGGAGCACCTCGTGAAAGGTACTCCGTATATGATAGGTGCAAAACTTAGTGATACTTAAAGTTAGAGATTGAACAATCCCCAGTTTGTGCATTAATTCTGAATGAAAAAGCATGTGAATGATAATCCACGCCGTCATTCCAAATTGTCTCTCCAAATATCTTACATAGCTCTAGCTCACTTACTGAACCGTACTCTTCCATGTGTTTAGCTACAGATAAAAGTTTACCTCTTATCTCTGCAGTCCATTCCGTGTTACTCAAGCAGTTGAAAGCCATAGTCTTTTGCATATTACCTAGCCAAAATGTTTCTTGTTATTAAGTTATATGAAGATTCATGATAACAATTTTCTGGCGTTTGTAAATCTATTTTGTGATGAATATCTCACATACTCGCTTGCATTGGTCGGAAATTGAACTTCATTGTTGATAGATAGCACATTACTTTCACAACCTATTGATAAAGCTTTGATTAACGAGTTCTTAGAATATTATGAATGGGATTGAGCATATTTATCGGAAAAGTCCAGTCGAACGAGTGAGAGAATCTAATGGTGATTTCAGTTTGATGCACCGTTTGCTGGTTGGTTTATGTGGCGGGCTTCGTCAATCATCGTCGCTTCTCTGCGGTATTTTGAAGACAGCTGACGGAATTTTTCACTGAGTGTATGGAGATCTCGGGAGAGTGATTGTGAGCTTTGGACGTGCACTTGCGCGCTTTCTGCCTGGCGTGGGAGTCTTGCTTTGGTGCAGTGTTTGGCGACGGCTTGCCATGAATACGCTAGAGAGTCAGCGCCTTCAAGTTCACTAGACACAACATACGCCTGTTGTAGCAAAACCTCGGAGACGTCATACGCGGTATTCATATGACTATTGAGCTGCACATTAAACCTTTCTTCATACTTTGCCCAAAGCTCAATGATCTGCTTTTCATTAAAGTGCTTAGATAACAATGTCTGTGACTCATAGGTTGAAAGAACTTGGTTGAACTCTTTGGTGTACTGATTATAGCGACCTTCAAAAGAGAGCTGACGATCCAACAGTGTTTGCCAGTTTTCACGGTCACAATGATTCGCTAGAGCGACATTGGCACTAAAAGTTGCGCTTACAATGATAACTTTCCCCCAAAAACTCATGACTTTCCTCTACTTACCGTGCGCTCTATTGAGAGTATAGATGAGCAGCAGCATGAGTTGATGTACACTTGAGACATACCTATAACGGAAGAGCTGGTGGATTTGATGAAAAAAGCGCTGATCGCTTTACTTGTGTTGTTGATATTGGGCGGAGGGGGAGGAGCGGCATACTACTTCTTGGTCATGAATAAAGACCCAATCCCACAAGAGAAAACGGAAGAGCCGGCGTTAGAAGCTACCGAGCAATCTGAATCTGAGCTTGTACCCATCATGGATCTTCAGCCTGAACCCGAGCAGACGGAATTTTACGTTTTGGAGAGAAAGCTTGAAGTGGTCGAGCAACCTGAAATTGATGGCTTGATAACGGATTACCTCTACAAAGGGGAAAAGGTGGAGGTACTCGAGAAACAGGGAGAATGGGCTCGTATCTCAGACTATATTGTCCTTAAAGATGGCGGCCCACAGACGGCGGAATGGGTCTCTATGTCAGGCTTATCGAATGATGAAGTCATTATTTCGGAAAAAGAAAGCAAAGAGATATTGGATTCCTATTTGGTTAAGTCTGATGACCTCAAGATCCATCAAGAAAAATTCCGTAATTCGGTGGCTAAACTGATCTCTGAGGGGGAGTGTGCCCCAAGTGATTTTGAAGAATTAGGCGGATGGGTGAAATCTGTTAAGTACAGCAATCGAGATGTCTATTTTATTTATTGTGGTGGGTTGTCCCTTGAAAACAAAATTTATCTTGATGTAAATACAAATGAAATATTTACGAAGTGAGATCCCAAGCTCAATTTATTAATGCTATTTACTTAAGCCCACTCATAGATTGAGTGGGCTTTTTCGTCTATTCATAATGCTCATCGTCCCCATTTAGAACGTTAATTATATTGAAGCTCATATAGAATCATTAGGAACCATTTATTAATTTCTAATAATAGTTTTGTTATTATTCTCGTGATCAATCATTTCAAATTCCCACATTGCATTATTCTTGAAACAAGCTGAGAGATATAGATTTATCTCGTATTAACAAAGGCTTATCTGCTTGTTGATAAAAGCAAAATTAAACAAACCTTATTAATATCAGAGCTTTGTGTTAATTTACATGTTCGCAACATTTCATTAATTTTGGGATGCAAGTCTAGTTTTTAATCATAATACGAAAATATTTTATATTTGTAATAATACTTTTTGATTTTGAGTTGTAGGGTTTAATTAAAGCAAAACGTAAAGTTTAATTATCAGCTAAGACATTATCTTATTAATATCATTGTTATTTAATTGCTTGTAAGGGATGGAACCATTAATGAAAAAGCTTGCTTTAATTACAGGGTCAAAAGGCGGTATCGGCTCAGCAATTTCCTCTAAATTAGTTGCAGACGGCTATCGTGTTATCGCGACTTATTTTACTGGAAATTACCAATGTGCCTTGGATTGGTTTAACGAAAAACAATTCACCGAAGATCAAGTGAGATTGTTTGAATTAGATGTTACCAATACTGCGGAATGTGCGCTGAGCTTAAGCAAGTTGTTAGAAGAAGAAGGCACGGTGGATGTGCTGGTCAATAACGCAGGTATTACACGTGATAGCGTCTTTAAAAAGATGGATGCCGAAGCGTGGAAAGATGTGATTGAAACGAACTTAAACAGTTTGTTCAACGTGACTCAACCTTTGTTCGCTCCTATGTGTGAAAAGGGTAACTGCCGTGTCATCAACATCTCTTCCGTCAATGGTCTTAAAGGTCAATTTGGACAGACTAACTACTCAGCAGCGAAAGCTGGAATGATTGGTTTTTCTAAAGCTTTGGCTGCAGAAGGCGCTCGTAGCGGCGTAACCGTGAACGTGATTGCCCCTGGCTACACAGCAACTCCTATGGTTGAGCAAATGAAGCCTGAAGTACTGGATTCAATCAAGAACCAAATTCCGATGAAACGCTTAGCAACACCTGTTGAAATTGCAGACGCAGTGGGCTTTTTAGCGAGTGAATCTGGCGCGTACATTACAGGCGAAACATTGTCTGTGAATGGCGGCTTGTACATGCAGTAATTGGCGAAACTGAAGGGGTTGGAATGATGGAAAAAGTATTTATTGTTGCGGCTAAGCGCACTCCTATTGGTGCATTTACCGGGTCGCTAAAAAACGTATCTGCGGGTGAACTGGCTGGCGTTGCGATCAAAGGTGCACTTGAGTCTGTCGATCTTTCGTTAGATGCGATTGATGAAGTAATCGTCGGCAACGTGATTTCGGCAGGTCAAGGCATGGGGGTTGCTCGTCAGGCTTCCATCTATGCAGGGCTTCCTGAGGAAACACCAGCATACGGCGTGAACATGATTTGCGGCAGCGGAATGAAATCAGTGATGGACGCAGCGGCGCACATCAAAGCACAAGATGCTGAAGTGGTTATTGCTGCTGGCGTTGAAGTGATGTCACAAATTCCTTTTGTGGTACCAGCGAGCGTTCGTAATGGTCACAAAATGGGTGACATCTCAATGAAAGACTTACTGGTTGGTGATGGCTTAACCGATGCGTTTAATCACTACCACATGGGCATGACCGCTGAAAATATCGCGAACACGTTGAATATTTCGCGCCTAGCTCAAGATAACTATGCCTTAGAAAGCCAACAAAAAGCCGTTGCTGCGATTGAGGCGGGTAAGTTTAACGAGCAAATCGTGCCTGTAGAAGTTAAGCAGCGCAGACAAACCGTCACTTTTGATACCGATGAGTATCCGAAGTCAGACGCGACATTCGAAGGTCTGCAAAAGCTTCGTCCAGCTTTTGACCGTGAAGGGTCTGTTACGGCAGGTAACGCTTCGGGCATCAATGATGGCGCGAGTGCAATCATCTTAGCCTCAGAGAGTGCAGTAGCGAAATACGGACTGACACCACTGGTAGAGCTAACGAGCTACGCACAGTCTGGATTAGATCCAAAGATTATGGGGTTAGGCCCAGTAGAAGCCGTTTCTAAAACGCTTGATAAGGCGAATCTCACTCTAGAAGAAGTAGATTTGTTTGAATTGAATGAAGCGTTTGCAGCACAAGCTCTTGGCGTAATGTACCAATTGTCAGAGCAGCATGACTTACCGCTTGATGAGTTCAAGCCAAAGGTCAATGTGAATGGTGGTGCAATCGCGCTTGGCCATCCTTTAGGTGCTTCAGGCAATCGAATTATTGTTGCACTCATCCATGAAATGCTTGAACAGAAAACGACTTATGGCGTTGCTTCACTCTGTGTGGGTGGGGGAATGGGAACCGCTGTTTTGCTAAAAGGTATTGAAGGTTAGAGCCTGATATATCGGTAGCAAGCTTAAATATCGGATCAGCTTTTCAAAGCATCGCGAGTTAATCGATGAGCGTTGGCTGAAACGATAGTGACACAAATTTATTAAACTATGTATTCATCAGGAGTTACTTATGTACACGGATATTTTCAAAACAATTACTGACCAAACTGAAAAGCAATTTGAACCGTACTTAAAGTTCAACAAGTTGGTTGCAAAGAACGTCCAAACGATGACAGAACTGCAAATGAATGCAATGCAGACTTACACGAACATGGGTCTTGCGCAAATGAAAGCAGTGACTGAAATCAAAGACGTGACTAGCCTAACGGCGTTCAACAGCCAGCAACTAGCAGCGCTAACTCAATTGTCTCAACAGATGATGAGTGATAGCTCAAAAATGCAAGCTGCTGCAAAAGAGTTCAAAGAAGATGTTGAAACACTAACAACTGAAAACTTGAAAACAGTTACACCTGCATAAATAAAATCGCCATCGAGTCAGCACAGTGTTTACTGTGAGGCTCGGTGGCGATTTTCCGATTATTGGAGTCATGTTATGTTTCAACACTTCTTTTCGGACTACCTTGTTAAACTTCAACAAACAAACCAGCAATGGTGGGAAAACTTTGAACAAAACAAGGAAGCCGCGCAATCTCCCCTAAATCAAGCGATGCAAGAGTTGAATTTTGATGATGCGTCAAAAATCTTCGAGCAAGCCGCCAACCAACCCGCCGTTCTGCTTCAGTTACAATCTCAATGGTGGGAGCAGCAACTTAAGATTTGGCAAAATGCCGCACTGATGGGTAATACCGAAAGCGTCATTACTGAAGAGCGCAGTGATAAACGCTTTATTGATGAAGCGTGGAAAAATGACCCGTTTTACAGCTTTATCAAGCAGTCTTATTTGTTATTCAGCAAAAGCTATATAGACACCATTAATTCAATCGAAGGCATAGACGAGAAAACCAAGGAACGTGTGGCGTTCTTTTCACGTCAGGCTATCAATGCTCTTTCTCCTAGTAACTTCATTGCGACTAACCCAGAGTTGATGAAGCTAACGCTTGAGCGCAATGGTGAGAACTTGCTAGATGGGCTAGAGCAGCTACAAGCTGACGTTGAAGCGAGCGCGGATATCCTCAAGATCCGTATGACCAACAATAATGCCTTCCGATTAGGTGTTGATGTTGCGAACACGGAAGGTGATGTCGTTTTTCAAAATGATCTGTTCGAGCTTATTCAATACTACCCAAAAACACCTCAGGTGAACGCCACGCCTTTGTTGATCGTTCCTCCATTCATCAATAAGTACTACATTCTCGACCTTCGTGAAAAGAACTCAATGGTTCGTTGGTTGCTTGAGCAAGGGCACAGCGTCTTCATGATGTCTTGGCGCAACCCAGGTGAAGCGCAAAAAGACTTAGAGTTCGGTGACTATGTCACGGAAGGCGTAGCGAAAGCCGTGACGGCAATTGAAGATATCACGGGTAAAGAGCAAATCAATGCTGCAGGTTACTGCATTGGTGGTACTGTTCTCGCTTCAACGGTCGCTTACTATGCTGCTAAAAGAATGAAGAAACGCATTAAAACTGCGACCTTTTTTACGACTCTATTAGACTTCTCTCAGCCGGGAGAGGTTGGCGCATATATCAATGAAACGATCATTAACGCCATTGAGAAACAGAACGATGCTAAAGGATTCATGGATGGTCGTTCATTAAGCGTGACATTCAGTTTGCTTCGTGAAAACAGCCTGTACTGGAACTACTACATTGATAACTACCTAAAAGGCAGCAGCCCAATGGAGTTTGATCTGTTGTACTGGAACAGTGACAGCACTAACGTTGCTGCTAAATGCCATAATTTCTTGCTGCGTGAGCTTTACCTTGAGAATAAACTTGTTCAAGACAAAGGCGTGAAAGTAGGCGGTGTCTGGATTGATCTCAATAAGATAAAAATACCAAGCTACTTCATTTCAGCGAAAGAAGATCATATCGCGCTTTGGCAGGGGACTTACCGTGGTGCCTTGAATACCGGTGGCAACAAGACGTTCGTGCTTGGTGAATCTGGTCATATCGCGGGTATTGTTAACCATCCAGATAAGAAGAAGTACGGGTTCTGGCTGAATGACAACCTAGACGACTCGGCGGATGAGTGGCTAACTAATGCGACTCATAATGAGGGGTCTTGGTGGACACACTGGAATCAGTGGCTACAAGGTTTTGAAACTGACGAAAAAATCGAACCTTTCAATCAAGGCTCAGAGCTTAATCCTGTGATTGGCAAAGCGCCAGGCAACTATGTAAAACAGGTGCTGCCGATTGTCGATCAAGAGCAGGTTGATAAAGAGACCGCAGAGAAAGAAGCGCCAGAAAACGAAGCTTAGGGCGTTAAGTCACATTCAATTATAAAGATACACAACGTCAGATAATAAAAAAGCCACTGAAATCAGTGGCTTTTTCGTATCAACTCATATCAGAATTATCTGGTAGAAGTTGATGGAATCTCGATTGTTAATCGATTTCTTTGTCTTTACCCATAGATAAAATCCAAAGAGATACGGCTGCAACAGCTGCAAAGCCACCAAGAATGATAACTGGCATAGCGCTGTAACCTAGGATGTGCCAAATTACGCTTTCTAAAGTACTCATTCAATCGCTCCTTATTGCCAGCCTTCAACGCCGTGCATGTCTGGTAGTTTGTGTGCAATACCTTTGTGACAGTCTACACACGTTTTTTCACCAGAAGCTAGCGCAGTCGAGTGTTGTTTCGCACTACGGGGGCTCTGCTCTGAGAAGTCCATGTAATCAAACTGGTGACAGTTACGACACTCAAGTGAATCGTTCTTCTTCAAACGAGCCCATTCGCGCTCAGCTAAGTGATGACGACGCTCTTTGAATTTCTCAGGCGTATCAATTGTCTTAGCAATAAAGTGAGCGTATAGCTCTTTTGATGCTTGAACTTTACGAACGATTTTATCAGTCCACTCATGCGGTACGTGACAGTCTGAACAGATTGCACGAACACCAGAACGGTTAGAGTAGTGAATTGTCTCTTGGATTTCAGCAACGATAGGTGCGTGACAGCCAGAACAGAATTCTTCCGTGTTGGTTGCCTCCATACCCGTGTTGAATGCACCCCAGAACAAAAGACCACCCGAGAAACCCAAGAACAAAACAACGCCTACGGCTGCTTTGCTTGGTGTCGCAAGTCTTTTCCAAAACGCTTTTAATAATTTCATATAATAGCCTCTCTACAATACGGCTAAGATTAGCGTAGTGAGTCAACAGGTTTGAACTCGTTCTCTACTAATGGTTTCGCATTAGCTTGAGGAACGTGACACTGCAGACAGAAGTAACGACGAGGTGAAACGTCAGCAAGTACTGCATCTTCACGGTTCATGTAGTGAGTAACACTAATTTTTGTCGCACCCATCTCTTTCGCATTTTTCCAGCTGTGGCAAGACAGACATTTGTTTGCGTTCAGAGAGACTTCGTAGCTACGGATATTGTGAGGTACCAATGGTGGCTGGTATACGTAATCGCTCTCAAGCACTTGGTCGCGAGGGTACTTTTTGAAGTCGTCAGCTGCTCGTGTTGCTTCAAGCTCACTTACACCACGTAAAGACTCTACGCCACCAATGCCGCCAGGGTTATCCAGCTCAGCTTGAGCTACGCCAGCTAGCAAAAGACCGGCTGATAGTAGGGCAGTAATCAGTTTTTTCATGTTAATTTCTCCGCCTAAAGGCTAATTCTTTGAGAGGACTACTTCTTCAAAAGGATGAAAAAGTAGTCGCAATATTAAATACTTAAGATCGTTTCTCTAAGCCTAGGGCTTAAGCAACTTTAGTGATCTTAACTGGACACTTCTTGTAGTCTGTCTGTTTAGACAGAGGATCCGTTGCATCCAAGATCAACTTGTTGATCAGAATTCTTGCATCAAAGAATGGTACGAATACCAAGCCCTGTGGTGGACGGTTACGGCCGCGAGTTTCAACACGCACACGAACTTCACCACGTTTGTTTTCGATAAGAACTTCATCACCACGACGTAGGCCACGAGCTTTAGCGTCAGCAGGGTGCATGTAGCAAAGTGCATCCGGTACTGCTTTGTAAAGTTCTGGTACACGACGAGTCATAGTACCTGTGTGCCAGTGCTCAAGAACACGACCGGTACATAGCCACATATCGTATTCATCGTTTGGTACTTCAGGTGGCGCTTCGTATGGTGCATTGATGATCAGTGCTTTACCATCTGGTTTGCCGTAGAAGTCCCAATCAGAACCTTTCTTAGCATATGGATCTGAACCTTCTTTATAGCGCCATAGTGTCTCTTTACCGTCAACAACAGGCCAACGTAGACCACGAACTTGGTGGTAGCGATCGTATGGTGCTAAATCGTGACCGTGGCCGCGACCAAAGGCTGCGTATTCTTCGAATAGACCTTTTTGAACGTAGAAACCTTGAGCTTGTGCATCGTCGTTAAGCTCTTGAGCTTCAGACAGTGGGAATGCATCAACGTTGCCGTTTTTGTAAAGCACGTCGTACATGGTTTTGCCACGGTACTCAGGCATTTTCGCAACCAGTTCTTCACCCCAAACTTCTTCAATAGTGAAGCGCTTAGAGAATTCCATGATTTGCCATAGGTCAGACTTAGCTTCACCTACAGTTTTCACTTGTTGGTACCATGCTTGTGTACGACGCTCTGCGTTACCGTAAGCGCCTTCTTTCTCAATCCACATTGCTGTTGGAAGGATGAGGTCAGCCGCTTGAGCTGTTGCCGTTGGGTACGGGTCAGAACATACAATGAAGTTATCTGGGTTACGGTAACCTGGCAGACGTTCAGTGTTGATGTTTGGACCCGCTTGCATGTTGTTGTTACACATTACCCAGTAAGCGTTGATTTTACCGTCTTTCAACATACGGTCTTGAAGAACAGCGTGAGCGCCGGGTACCGGTGGAATGGTGCCTTCTGGAAGTTTCCAGATATCTTCTGCAATTTTACGGTGTTTAGGGTTAGCAACCACCATATCGGCAGGTAAACGGTGAGCGAATGTACCAACTTCACGCGCTGTACCACACGCTGACGGTTGGCCAGTTAGTGAGAATGGGCTGTTACCTGGAGTAGAAATCTTACCTGTAAGAAGGTGGATGTTGTACACAAGGCTGTTCATCCATACGCCACGAGTATGTTGGTTCATACCCATAGTCCAAAGTGACATTACTTTGATGTTTGGATCGGCATATTGCTTAGCCAGCTTGATAAGGTCTTCTTGAGATACACCTGACATTTCAGACGCTTTCTCAACTGTGTATTCAGCAACAGACGCTTTGTAGTCTTCGAAAGAGATAGCAGTCATTTCGCCTGAGTTAGGGTTTGCGGCTGCTTTCTGTAGTGGATCATCGTCACGCAGACCGTAACCGATGTCTGTCGTTGCTTGCTTGAAGTTCGTGTGCTTGTTCACGAAGTCCCAGTTAACGGCATCGTTTTGAATGATGTAGTTAGCAATGAAGTTAGCAATTGCTAGATCTGATTGAGGTTCGAAGATGTAACCCGTGTCTGCAAGCTCGAAAGAACGGTGGTAGTAAGTAGACAGTACGTTTACTTTAACGTGTGGGTGGCTTAGACGACGGTCTGTAATACGAGTCCATAGTACTGGGTGCATTTCTGCCATGTTTGAACCCCACAGTACGAATGCGTCTGCGTGTTCAAAGTCATCGTAACAACCCATTGGCTCATCAATACCGAAAGTGCGCATGAAGCCTACTACAGCAGAAGCCATACAGTGACGAGCGTTTGGATCTATGTTGTTTGAACGGAAACCCGCTTTCATCATCTTAACGGCTGCGTAGCCTTCCATTACTGTCCATTGGCCTGAACCGAACATACCAACACCTGTTGGACCGTTCTTCTTCAGTGAAGCTTTCCATTTCTCAGCCATCACGTCGAACGCTTTGTCCCAAGATACGGGTGCGAAATCACCATCTTTATGGAACTCACCATCTTTCATACGAAGAAGAGGTTGTTCTAGACGGTCTTTGCCGTACATGATTTTTGAAAGGAAGTAGCCTTTGATACAGTTAAGGCCTTTGTTTACAGGAGCTTCTGGATCGCCTTGAGTCGCAACCACTTTACCGTTTTGAGTACCTACTAGTACTGAACAGCCCGTACCACAAAAACGACAAGGCGCTTTATCCCACGTGATTTTTGTTTGATCAGAGCTAGCAATCAGGTTGGTTGCTGTTGCCGGTAGAGTTACACCTGCAACGGCTGCCGCTGATGCAGCTGCGTTTGCTTTCACAAACGCACGTCTTGTCATTTTCATACTTCACCCTCAAGTTGAGAATTGTTACTTCCAGTTTCTAAATCCGTTTCGTCGAGTCCAGTTTCGATTTGGTGATAAACCAAAGCTGTCCCCAAAACGTTCTTAATGTTGTTTATTGCTTCGATGGTGTCCGTTACAAAACCTTGGTTTTCAGTTTCTAGGACCACGATGATTTTGCCTTCAGGGCTATCTCCGTAGATTTCAGCGTTATCGAATTGATCGATCTCCGCTTTGATCTCATTTAGATGCTCAGGGCTCACATGCACGACTAAACTTGATATATGCACTTCATTTAGTGCCATAAATTGCTCTCGTTATTTTTGTTTTATGCATTACTCACAAGAATAGCCGAAGTAGGGCAAATTGCTACGCAGGCGCCACAACCGCTACACTCATCTAACTTGATTTTTGGTAGAGCAACACTGCCTGCTCTAAGTTGAAATTGAATGGCCATAGGTTCACACATGTCACCACAGCTTCGGCATTCAACATTTTGTTGCGCTAAACACTTATCAGAGATTTGTGCTTTTGCTTGCCAAGGCTCTCCTTGCTTTGGCTTAAAAATGGGTTCGGGACAAACATCTGCACATTGATAGCAGAACGTACACTCATCAATAGAGAAATCTACAGTGGGAAAACCACCATCGCCTACAATGATTATCTTAGTCTCACAACTCTCGATGCATTTACCGCAGCGAGTACAGTCATCTGTAAAGCTTTCTAGGCTGTCAATCCAAGGCAAACGAATCTGGCTTGAGTCAACTTTTCGTCTAGAAAAAAGACGGCGTTTTGATAGATCTACCACTAGATACCTATAGATGTTACTAAGATGTTGTAATTGTAGGTCATTATTCTATTAATATCTTGTAATGAGTCCTCACAAGTAGTGTAGTTTTAGAAACAATTGTATAAATACCCCCTAAGGGCTAATTGGGGGCATATATTGTCTTAGATCAATAAATTACGGAGCGAGTGATCACATATTGAATGGAGCTATGATTTTTGATGTGTGACAATACGATATCGCTGGCAAGTCATTTATCAATAGGAAGGCACTTTTGCTTATAAAACCGGTTTCATCTGTAACAAGTACGATAGCAAAATCTTTGCTCTCTATACTGCTGTTGTCGGTTGCTACGACTGGCTTTGCCATCTTTACTTTGGCTTCAAGTTTGAATGATGCGGAAGCGGTTAACGTGGCCGGTTCAATGCGAATGCAAAGCTACCGTTTAGCCCATGATATTCAAATAGAATCTGTCGATTATGAATCTCATATTCGTGAATTCGAAAGTTCTCTTTACTCGCCATCCATGACTAATTTGGTCAGTTGGAATGTTCCGACAGACATCACAGAAGATTACTATTTAATTATCGGCCGTTGGCATGAGCTAAAACAGGTCTTGAATAGCGAAGAGCGCGATCACTATCTCGTGTTAGTTGAAAACTTCGTGGCTGAAATCGATGGCTTCGTTTATAAGCTGCAAGAGTTCTCTGAAGACAAGTTAATAAAGTTAGCGTGGGCTGGTGGTATCGGCCTTGGTGGGATTCTGGTCATATCTCTTTTTGTTGTTCACTTTGTACGTAAACAGGTTGTTAAACCGCTACATGCTCTTGTCGGTGCGAGCCAAAGAATCAAAAACAGCGACTTCGAGGTAGAACTCAAGGTGACCAGTAACAACGAAATGGGCATTTTGACCAAAACCTTCAACTCGATGGCCAAAGATTTAGGCGTGCTTTATCGAAACCTTGAAGATGTGGTGGATGCAAAGACGATTGAGCTGCAAAATGCGAACCAGTCGCTGCAGGCACTTTATAACTCGTCACAAGAGCTCACGGTGACGCGTATTGCTCCTGAAAACTTCCGAGCTATCTTGCAGCATCTCGTGAGCTTGGAAGGGATTGGATCACTGAGGCTCGAGATTGTCGATAACTCAGGCCGTTCATTGATTATGGATGAAGGTTACGATTCGAATTTAGACTACGAAAAGTTCGAGATGAAACTCGACGATAACGAACTTATTCTCGGCTATTTATACTGTTCATATCACCACGGGCACTCAACTAAAGCTCTGATCGAAAGCTTCATTCAACTGCTATCGAGAGCGATCTACTACAATCGTGCTCAAAAGAAAGCTGAACAGCTTATTATCATGGAAGAGCGTGCCACGATTGCACGTGAACTCCACGATTCATTGGCTCAATCACTGTCGTACTTGAAAATTCAAGTTACACTATTAAAGCGTGTGATTGGCAAACTGCCAGAGCAACAGCACCGAGAGCAATCTGAACAAATCGCGTCTGAGATCGGAAACGGCTTAGCCGACGCTTATACCCAGTTAAGAGAGCTACTCACCACATTTAGGTTGACCATTAAAGAGGGCAACTTTGGAGACGCCTTAAGTACCATGCTTGAGGCGCTCAGCGAGAGAACCGATGCGAAGATTAACCTCACTAATAATCTCTCATCGATCGAGCTTGATGCGCATAGTCAGGTTCACTTGCTTCAATTGATTCGTGAAGCAACAATAAATGCAATAAAACACGCCAATGCCGACTTAATAGATGTATGCTGTAACGATGAGGACGGTGAAGTATTAGTCGTGATAAAAGATAATGGAGATGGCTTTGACTCAAGTAGTTCCAAGGTGAACCACTACGGGATGAGCATTATGCAGGAGCGTGCGGTAAGACTGAATGGCGACTTGACGATTGAAGCGGCGCAAGGTGAAGGCTGTACAGTCATATTGAAATATAAAAGTTTGAAGGAAGTTAAAGTTGACGATTTGTAAAGTAATGCTGGTTGATGATCATCCATTGATGCGCAGAGGTATAAGCCAATTACTGAGCTTTGAAGACGAATTCGAAGTGATTGCAGAAGCAAGTAACGGCACTGAAGCGGTTGCTCTTGCTCATGAAGAAGAACCTGATTTGATCCTTTTGGATCTCAATATGAAGGGCATGTCTGGTTTAGATACCTTGAAAGCACTTCGCACTGACGGTTCTAGCGCAAACATTGTTATTCTAACGGTTTCTGATAGCCCTGCAGACATTGAAGCGATTGTAAAAGCAGGCGCTGATGGCTACTTGTTGAAAGACACTGAACCCGATGAGTTAATTGAACTGCTTAAGCAAGCAAACAGCGGTGACAAGGCTTACAGCAGTGTGGTTGCTCGTTACCTAAATGATGCTGGAAGCCGCAATGATATCTTCGAACAACTGACTGAACGTGAAATGCAGATCCTTCAAGAAGTCGCGAAAGGTTACCGTAATAAGCAGATCGCCGATCACCTGTTTATTTCTGAATCGACAGTTAAGGTACATATGAAAAGCTTGTTGAAAAAGCTGCAAGTGTCTTCCCGTACCGCTGCAACGGTTCTGTATCTAGAACGCTATGGTGAAATGAAGTAGGGCTTGTTCCTTTGAGATAACACTATTTCAAGCCTGACTGTTTATACATTTTGTACATGTCTCGATAGTTTTAACGATGTTGAGAAAGTGACATTAAAAAAGGCGCTGAACTTATTAAGTTCAGCGCCTTTTTGTTTACGCATTTTATATTCAGTATTGGTGTTCGTTTGTTCTTCGTTCTTTGAGATTAGAAACTTAAGGCTTACGCCGACATTGGAACCAATACAAGCGTACCGAAGATAACCGTAATAAGACCACAGATTACGGGTACAGACGTACGTTTTACGACTTCAAATGGGCTGATTTTACCCATACCAGAAGTCGCTACGATTACGCCAGATACTGGTGAAATTGTACGACCTAGGTTCGATGCTTGAAGCATTGGGATGATTAGGAACGCTGGGTTCAAGCCCATTTTCGCCGCTAATGATGGAGCCAGTTCTACGAATGCATAGAATGGCGCGTTACCAGAACCTGTCGCGATAGCAGCAGCAACTGTTAGACCAGTCAGGATAAGCATTAATGCGATACCGCCAGCGCCAGCTGATTCAGCAAGGCCGATTAGGTTATCAATTGCACCGATAGACATTAGGCCCTGAGCAAATACACCCGCCGCAACCAACAGCATTACTACGCCTTTAAATGCTTCGGCCATACCTTGGTAGCAAGAATCTAGGTCTTCTAGTGTTTTTTCGCCGTCAAACTTCTTCACAACGTAATCGATAACAGCGCCCACGAAAATTGAACCTACTACGATGGTGTAGATATCAAGTGAAAGGCCCGGAATGGTACGACCGTTGAATAGAAATACTCCAAAAATAGGTAAGAATGGAAGAGCAGCATAAAAAGCCGGCGCATTCGTTTCAATTTCTGAAACATCTACTTTTTCCATTGGCGTGTTTTCTTTCTTATCTAGGTATTTGTTCCAGAAGAAAGCCGCACCCGCCATCACGATGATCGCACAGATAGAAACAGGCAGTACCGTTTGAACAGCAAACACATCAAGAGACATACCTGATTTTTCTGCTGCGATAACCACATCACCCGACGTTGGTGAAAGAATGATTGCTGCAGGTGATGCACAAACCGCCACCGCTGCTGGACGAGAAATACCCATTGCCGTCATCATTGGGAATAGGGTCGCCATCAATAGCACGCCAAGGCCTGTTGCAGAACTTACTGCTAGAGACATTAGACACGCTACGATGTAAGCCGCAACAAGAAGTACGTATGGAGATTTGATAGCAGCAAGCGGTTTAGAGAATTGTTTTACTACCACATTGTTTGCGCCGATATGCGTCATGTAAGAAGCAAAGCCACAAAGAAGCATGATTTGCATGCCTAGGCCGCCTCCACGGTACTGAAGCATGTACTTAACGAATTCTAGTGAGTCGGTAACCATGTTACCTGTTGAAGCGACCTTAGCGGGTAAGACTGTGTGACCTATAAGGCCAGTAATAAGAAGTAGGGCAAGGCCAGCTGTCAGTAATACACCTGCCGCTTTATAGCCTTTCACAATAAAGTAACCAACAGCGATAGTAATCACTAATCCGATCAAGAGCTCTAACATAGAAATCTCCACAAAGTTTAAAAAATATAAGAAAGTGTTTCAGAATATGACAATGAATGTACAGAAAACTGCACTGTGGCACGAGGCATAGTTGAGGTTGATATGATCTAAGACAAACATTTTTTTCGATGTTAATTGTGGTTGTAAATCGTGAATAACTACTGTTGTTTAGATGTTAATAAACAAATTTTGTGGCTTGTTAGAATATAACTTGGATCACCTTTGATTGTTCTATTTGCATATGGTGGTGTTATTTTATAAATCGCGAGTATTTTTTGTACTTTGGAAGGAAACGTGTAACGAAGTGGGTATTTATCGGAGTAAAGAGGTGAGAATCTTAGCTTTTAAGCTTACTTACATTTAAAGATTACTTATGTTTAACGCCTACTTACTTCCCATAAGTAAGCGCTAAAACACAAGTTATAATAAGGCGATTCTTCAGCTTCTTCGTTTAACTCAGAACCTTCATTTAATACGACTTCGTCCTCGAGTACCACTTCTTCAACTTCTTCTGCGAATAGGGGCATAGAGAAAGCGATTAGAACTAAAGGTAGCTTTGGTAGGAATCGTGTGTATGAAATTGTATTTGCTAATGGGTGCGATGTTCGTGAGATAGTGTGTTTCGACATAATGGTTTTGTATATAAAGTGATTTAACACGACGAACTAAGTGTTAGTCTGATGAGTAGACAGTGATCGAATCGAACCGTTGGCATTGTCGGCGCAGGTTCCATCGCAATCGACTCCCAATTCATTTTTGGGGTCGGAATGGTATGCACGGATTGGATTAAGTGGAGGTGCTGATTGAATAAGCTCACTTCACTTACAGCGTCCTCAAGTTGTTTGGTATTCATCTACATTCCTGTCGACTGTTGTTCTTGTAATTTGGCGCTTAGTTTATGGTCAAAGCGCCAGAACAGTATTTAAATGAATGTGAATGATCTTTCGTGAGGTTACTTGATATTGGTTTAGGAATATTTGGGTAGGAAAGTTGGTTTTATGATTGAGTTAACAGCATAGAAACACAGAGAACAAGGCGCTCTCTGTGTTGGTCATTTTGCTATTATCGAAACTCGCTGATGAGCATTATCTCTGGCGTCTTGCGACCAAAGTGAATCGGTAATCGTTAGACGTGAAGTAGTTGCGGCTGTATTCAAATACAGTGTTATTGGCGAGGTAACCTCGAGTACGTTTTTCAATGATAGGCTGAGTTGGGTCAATCCCTAACTGTTTAGCAACGTCTTCAGGCGGAAGAATCGGCACCAGTTCTTGCTCACTTCTATCAATCACCATGCCTTTGGTGTTCTCAATAAAGTCGTACTTTGATGTCTGCATCACTTGATAGGTGAGATCTGGGAATAGGGCAACAGGTAACCAAGTTTCTTCAACCGTGATTGGATTGTTGTCTATGAAGCGAACACGCTTTACGTAGAAAACTAATTCGCCTTCTTTAATATCTAGATGTTCAGACATCGCCAAAGAACAGGGCTTCATTTCAAAGGCTAGAACATCACTGTGTGTAACCACATCCAAATGCGCCCACTTTTCTTGAAAGCTCGACTGTTTGTAGATGTCGTAATTGATCTTGTTCTCTTTGACGTAAGTACCGCTGCCTTGAACGCTTTCAAGCTCATCGTTTTCGATCAGTAGTTTCAGTGCTTGCCTAACCGTTACACGGCTTACCGAGAATACTTCACGCAATTGCGCTTCTGTTGGGAGTGCTTCACCAACTTTGTATTCTCCAGAACTGATCTTTTCTCTTATTGCATCGGCGATTTGGCGATACATAGGGAGTCTTGCCATTTTTGCCTCATTTGTGCGCTAGGACAACTAGACTTTGATTAACAACCTGTACCTTAAATACGTAAATTTGCTCTATATAAGCCTTGCTTTAAAGGTTAGTGTGAGCGTCGTATCGGCGTTTTGTAGTACATATAATACAAATTAAACGATACATAACAAGCTTTCTTA
Organism: Vibrio sp. 10N.247.311.12; assembly: GCF_041467515.1. NCBI lineage: Bacteria > Pseudomonadati > Pseudomonadota > Gammaproteobacteria > Vibrionales > Vibrionaceae > Vibrio > Vibrio sp. 10N.247.311.12. Next base: position 18,178 of record NZ_JBFSUV010000015.1, on the reverse strand, counting down.
AAGGATTTACCAATACGATTTAAATACAAATTAAATACAAATATGTATTGATGAGATCGTGATCACGGATTAAATGTCTTGAAGTTGTATTATTCTTCTCGTCGACAGGGACGACTGTCGTACTAATCCGTGACTATGGGACAAAGGTTATGAAACTTACTACTCTAACGAATAAGTCGCTCGTAAATCTGCAAACTACGTTTAGCAGTCGAGAAGAAGCGATTTACGCACTTGCTGACCAACTGGATCAGCAAGGCAAACTGCATAACAAGCAAGAGTACCTTGATGCAGTATTTGCTCGTGAAGAGCAAGGCCCGACAGCGCTTGGCGAAGGCTTAGCAGTACCGCATGGCAAGACTGACGCGGTTAAAGAAGCTGGCTTCGCTGTAGCAACGCTTAAAGAAGACATGAAATGGAAAGGCTTGGATGAAGACGAAGATGTAAATCTTATCTTCCTAATTGCGATTCCAAATGCAGAAGCGGGTTCTACCCACATGCATCTGCTTACTGCATTGACAACTACATTGGTTGATGACGATGTTCGCGAAGCTGTATTAAAAGCGACAACCGCTGAAGAAATCTTTGCGCTTCTTGATGGCGACAATCAACAAGAAGAAAAACAAGACAACTTAGATACAAATGCGCCGACAATTGTATGTGTTACTGCTTGCCCAGCAGGCATTGCTCACACCTATATGGCGGCTGAGTACCTAGAAAAAGCGGGAAAAAAGCTTGGCTACAAGGTTCATGTTGAAAAGCAGGGCGCAAACGGTATTGAAGATCGCTTAACTGCGGAACAACTTAACAATGCTGTGGCGTGTGTTTTTGCTGCTGAAGTTGCGATTAAAGAATCTGAGCGCTTTAACGGCATTCCTCGTGTTGAAACACCAGTTGCAGAACCGATTAAACACGGTGAGCGCATTCTTAATGAAGCGATTGAAGAGTCGAAAAAAGGTAATGGTGCAGAACGCACAGTGGCTACTGACAACAAGCCTAAAAAGTTGCCACTGAAAACTGAGCTTAAACAAGCACTGCTTTCTGGTATTTCTTACGCAGTTCCTCTGATCGTTGCTGGTGGTACTGTTCTTGCGGTTGCTGTTCTTATCGCACAAATTTTTGACCTGCAAGATCTTTACGCAACAAAAGATTCTTGGCTATGGATGTATCGCAAACTAGGTGGCGGCCTACTGGGTACATTGATGGTGCCAGTACTGGCGGCTTACACAGCTTATTCACTAGCAGACAAGCCCGCACTTGGCCCTGGTTTTGCCGCAGGTATTGCAGCAAACATCATTGGCTCTGGTTTCCTAGGCGGTGTTGTTGGTGGTTTGATTGCTGGTTATGTGATGCGTTGGGTAAAAGAGCATGTTCGCTTAGGTCCTGCGTTTAACGGATTCCTTACTTTCTACCTTTACCCTGTGATTGGTACTTTGGTAGCGGGTAGCTTGATGCTATTTGTTATCGGTAAACCTGTAGCGTTCCTAAACCAAGGTCTAACGGATTGGTTGAACGGTATGTCAGGCACCAATGCGCTGTTATTGGGTGCGATTCTTGGTCTGTTTGTATCATTCGACTTAGGTGGTCCGGTAAACAAAGCCGCTTACGCATTCTGTTTAGGTGCAATGGCGAACGGTGTTTATGGCCCTTACGCAATCTTTGGTTCAGTAAAAATGGTATCGGCGTTCACTGTAACGGCTTCAACCATGATTGCTCCACGCCTATTCAAAGACTTTGAGATTGAAACCGGTAAATCGACATGGCTACTTGGCCTTGCGGGTATTACCGAAGGTGCAATCCCAATGGCGATTGAAGATCCAATCCGTGTAATCGGCTCATTCTTACTAGGATCAGTGGTTACAGGTGCGATGGTTGGCGCGGCAGGTATTGGTCTATCGACTCCGGGTGCAGGTATCTTCTCTATCTTCTTGTTACACGATTCAGGTTTGGGCGCATTCTCTGCTGCTGCAATCTGGTTCGGTGCTGCGATTGTCGGCACAGTGATTTCAACTGTTACTCTTCTGATGTGGCGTGGTCACGCTGTAAAAAAGGGTAAGTTTGAAGCAAGTACTGCAACACAGAACTAACTGAATTTTGAGCTAGCTCCTAACTCACTGCGAAATCAATATATAAAAAATAACAAACAACTGGCTGCCCTAAATACCTGTGCTCCTAACGGTTTTATTCACACAGATTCTGGGCGTGGTTTTCTGCACCCTAAATTTAGTGGCAGCCAATTTTAACCCCTTGAAAAAATTTAATTTAGTCGTATTTGGGTTCGAACTTTAGTTTTACTCGAAGCGACACATTTAGGTAAATGATTATGACTACATCACGCGTACATATTACTCCTCACATGCACTGGGATCGTGAATGGTATTTCACAACAGAAGAGTCTCGTATTCTTCTTGTGAACAACATGGAAGAAATCATGAACCGTCTGGAGAGCGATCCAGAATACAAATACTACGTTCTAGATGGTCAAACCGCCGTTTTAGAAGACTACTTCGCAATCAAACCAGAAAACACAGAGCGCGTAAAAGCATTGGTTGAAGCGGGCAAGTTAATTATTGGCCCTTGGTATTCTCAAACCGACACAATGCAAGTTTCTGGTGAGTCAATTGTACGCAACATGATGTATGGTATTCGTGACTGTATGAAGTTTGGCGATGCAATGAAGATTGGTTACCTACCAGATTCATTCAGCATGAGCTCACAGCTGCCAATGATCTACAACGGCTTCGACATCACGCGTGCAATGTTCTGGCGTGGTTGTTCAGAGCGTCATGGCACCGACAAAACAGAATTCTTATGGCAGTCTAATGACGGCAGTGAAGTGGTGGCACAAGTGCTTCCGCTGGGTTACGCGATTGGTAAATACCTTCCACAAGACGAAGAAGGCTTGCGTGCTCGTTTAGATAAGTACTTCCCAGTGCTAGAAAAGCCATCGGTGACTAAAGATATCTTGCTACCGAACGGCCACGACCAAATGCCGATTCAAAAAGACATCTTTGAAGTAATGGACAAGCTTCGCGAAATCTACCCAGATCGTGAATTCTCAATGAGCCGTTACGAAGAAGTGTTCGAGAAAGTAGAAGCGGCGCGCGACCAACTCGACACAATCAAAGGCGAGTTCAACGACGGTAAATACATGCGTGTTCACCGTACGATCTCTTCTACGCGTATGGACATCAAACTGATCCACGCAGAAATCGAAAACAAGATTGTAAACATCTTAGAACCGCTAGCGTCTATCGCTTGGACATTAGGTTTTGAATACCACCACGGTTTGATTGAGAAAATGTGGAAAGAGAGCATGAAGAACCACGCTCATGACTCTATTGGTTGCTGTTGTTCAGACAAGGTACACGCTGAAATCTTAAACCGTTACATCCTTGCTGACGACATGGCGACCAACCTGATTCACTTCTACAAGCGTAAGATTGTTGACCACATGCCAGATCGCGAAGGTTGCGACAAACTGGCGATGTTCAACCTTTCTCCATACGAGCGTGAAGAAGTGGTTAACACCACTATCACTATCCGTGCTCAAGAGTTCTCTATCTTTGATGAAAACGAAAACCCAGTTGAGTACTTCATCCAAGACAAGCGCCAAATTGACCCGGGTAAAGTAGACCGTCAAATCGTTCACTACGGTAACTACGACCCGTTCATGGAGTTTGATATTCAAATCAAACGCATTGTGCCAGCGATGGGCTTCACCACGTTACACATCCAAGGTAACGAGAAGGGTGCAGTAAAAGTTGCAGAACAAAAAGACTACTTACTAGAGAACGAGTACTACCGAATCAATGTAAACGACAACGGTACTCTGACTATTTTCGATAAAGAGACAGAGCAAGTATTCGACCAAGTACTTCGTTTGGAAGACGGTTCTGATGACGGTGATGAGTACGATTACTCTCCATCTCGTCAAGAATGGTTACTGTATTCAGACGAGTTCCCAGTCGAAACATCGATTGACCACCAAGGCTTCCAATCGGTAGCGAACATCGCTTTCCGAATGAACGTACCTGCAAACCTTGCAGAGCGTGAAGAACGCACGGGTCAAAACGGATTCGTTGAAGCGCAATGCCAAGTGGTATTGAAGCAAGGTTCTCGCCGCATTGAAGTACGTATGGAACTAGACAACCAAGCCGACGACCACCGTGTACGTGTCTTAGTACCAACGCCATTCGTTTCTGAAACTGTGGTTGCAGACAACCAGTTCGGTTGTATTACTCGACCAACCAATGACCCTGCTATGGCGGTTTGGGAAGAAGAGAAGTGGAAAGAAGCACCGGTTCCGGTTTACCAACTGATGAACTTCGCTGCATTAGAAAACGGCAAAGCGGGCATGGCGATTATGTCGAATGGTCTACGTGAATTTGAGGTGATTGCATCTCAAGGTGACGAAAACCGAGATACCTTCGCACTGACACTGTTCCGTGGTATCGGCGTGTTGGGTAAAGAAGAGCTATTGCTTCGCCCAGGCCGTCCATCAGGCATCAAGATTCCGACACCAGATTCGCAAGTGCGCGGTAAGTTAGTGTGTGAATTCACGTTGTGCGGTTTCTCTGGTAACCATATTGACGCGAACATCATGGCGCAAGCACGTGACAATGTCACTCTAATCGAATGCTACAACAAGATCCCTTACAACGCGATGAAGCTCAACGTGGGTGAGCAGAACCTACCTATGAGTTTTAGCCTTCTGTCTAAGCAACAATCAGGCGCGGTGTTGAGTGTGCTGAAGAAAGCGGAAGACGAAGATGCACTGATCATGCGTGTCTACAACCCGGCAGAATCGGGTTCAGTATCGGATTCAATCTCTTTTACTCAAGCGGTTTCAAGCTGGAAAGAGACAAGCATGGACGAGCGCGTACGCGAAGGTGATGTAGCATCTGAAGAGTTCGGCCAGATAGCACCTTGCCAAGCAAAAACATTCCAAATCAAATTCTAATTTCGATAACCCGCTCACCTTGGTGGGCGGGAATGGTGAACGACAATGAAAATTGTAATTGCCCCTGATTCATTTAAAGAATCACTCGACGCTCATCAAGTTGCGTCTTGCATTGAGCGTGGATTTGCCGATGTTTTCCCTTACGCAGAGTTTGTGAAAATGCCACTCGCCGATGGCGGAGAAGGCACGGTAGACGTGTTGCTAGAGGCGCTCAATGGTAAGAAGCAACGGCTGCACACGACGGATCCAATCGGGCGTGAATGTACGGCTTATTGGGCTTCGTTGGAACAGACTGTTGATGGCGCCAACGTAAAAACTGCCTTGGTGGAATTTGCTCAAGCATCGGGTTTAGACCTATTAACCGTAGAAGAAAGAGCACCGTTAACCGCATCTTCGTTTGGTACTGGGCTATTGATCAAAGATGCACTAGATCAAGGTGTTGAACAAATCATTATTGGTTTGGGCGGCAGCGCAACCAATGATGCAGGTGCTGGCATCTTACAAGCGTTGGGAGGCAAGTTATTAGACAAGCAAGGCAACGAGCTATCTGGTGGCGGCGCCGAATTAAGCCGGTTAGCAAGCATCGATCTTGAAGGACTGCACCCTAGATGCAAAGAAGTGACGTTCGTGGTCGCGTGTGATGTGAATAATCCATTATGTGGCGAAAGCGGAGCCAGTACTGTGTTTGGTCCGCAAAAAGGCGCATCAAAAGCTCAAGTTGAACAACTTGATACTGCGATCGGGCACTTTGCCGATATCGCTCAAGCACATACGGGTACTAATCATCGCGACACAGCTGGATTTGGTGCTGCTGGTGGTACACCTCTGGGGTTAAGTCTTGCATTCAATATCCAAATTAAAGCGGGTATTGAGATGGTATTAGATGCCTTGGATGCAGATAAGGTTCTTGAAGGTGCTTCACTGGTCGTGACCGGAGAGGGGCAGATGGACAACCAAACCCTGCAAGGTAAAACACCTTTCGGCATCGCTCAGCGAGCTCAAAAGTTGAGTATTCCAACCATTGGAATTGCGGGCTCTTTGGGGCAAGACGTTGAAAAACTTTACGGCTCAATGTCTAGCTTATTTGGAACCGTACGTTCACCTCAGTCTTTAGACCAAGTTTTATCAGAAGCGAATCAAAACCTGACTCGCACTGCCCGTAATATCGCCGCCACGCTCAAGCTTGGTAGCCAGATTTTTAATGAGAAGTAATTATGTCTCTATTTAAACTCGACAACGTTATTCAAAACTACGCATGGGGAAGCAAAGACTCCATTAACCAATTGTTTGGTATTGTGAACCCAAACCAGGAACCTCAAGCAGAAATTTGGATGGGTGCTCATCCAAATGGTTGTTCAAAGGTAGGCGATACCGGTGAATCGCTTTCTCACATGATTGATGAAAACAAAATCGATGTCTTAGGCGGATACACGGCGGCTCGTTTCGGTGAATTGCCTTTCTTGTTTAAGGTGTTGGCCGCTGAAACACCGTTATCGATTCAGGTTCACCCGAACAAGCGAAAATCAGAATTAGGTTTTGAGCGTGAGAATGCACTTGGTATCCCTTTGAATGCGTCTAATCGCAACTACAAAGATCCAAACCATAAACCTGAGTTGGTTTATGCGTTGACCTTCTACAAAGCGATGAATGGCTTTCGTCCAATCGACGACATTATTGCCTTGTTCGAAGAAGCGGATATTCCTTCGTTAGCGATTGAGCTTAATGTACTAAAAGCCAATGCCGACAGTGATTCTTTGAAGTCGTTCTTTAGCGCCATTATGTCTCTTGAAGGTGACCGCAAAGCGTCTGCGCTTAATGAGCTTTATGCTGCACATGCGCGACCAGCCAAAACGGTCATGGGGCGTGAAGCTCTTCAATACAGCATCGAATTCAAACAGCATTATCCAGGTGATATTGGCTTATTTGCGCCATTAATGCTTAACACGGTTGAGCTGGCGCCCGGTGAAGCGATGTTCCTGTTCGCAGAAACCCCACATGCTTATGTTCAAGGTACGGGTTTAGAGATTATGGCAAACTCAGACAATGTGCTGCGTGCCGGTCTCACTCCCAAATATATCGATGTCCCTGAGCTTATCGACAACACAATCTTTGAGCCGATTAAGCCAGAAGATATCCGCCTTAAGCCTGTATTGAAAGAGGGCAAGATGAGTTATCCGATTCCAGTGGATGACTTTGGCTTTGATATCTTGTCTGCGACTGATGAGAGCAAGTCACAGTATCTACGTAGCGCGGAGATCTTGTTCTGTGTGGAAGGAGAGGCGACCGTCACTTCAGAAGGGAGGTCAGTTTCTCTTAAGCCCGGAGAATCGGTCTTTGTAAGTAGTAATTCAAGTGTTTACCAATATCAAGGGAATGGCATTTTGGCTCGTGCTTTTAACTAGTGCCCCCGTGCTAGCGATCAGCAAAAGAAATGTCAGAGTGCCACTGTAAAGTGGTACTCAATATTGGATTGATGGTTGTTACCTATCTGTCTTTGACAGTCATGATTATTGACCATACCCGCTACTCTGGCGGGTTTTTTCATTATTAGAATGAGCAGATATAAGCTTGTAGAAAAGACAAACCCTGCGATCAGAGCAGGGCTTTTTATTGAATTAGTACTGAGTGACTGGTTAGGCAATGTGCGTCATTTTATTAAGCACAAAGGTTTCAATACAACCTTCAGTCGCAGCCATGTAGTCAGCGATGTGTTGGCTCGCTAAGTGTTTCTCTAGATGAACTTCAGACTCCCAGTTCTCATGAAAAACGAAGTGAGCAGGGTTACTGTTATCTTGGTGCAGATCGTAGTTAATACAGCCGTCTTCAACACGGGTTTTATCGATCAATTTAATCATCTCAGCTTTTACAAGCTCAGTTTTGTCTTCTTTAGAGACGATCGTTGCAATAATAGTCAGTTTGCTCATTTTCAATTCCTTCGCTTTAAACTCGGTAAGTTTAAGTAATATAAGTATAAATTCAGAATGAAGAAAGAGTTCTGAAATCCAATAACTATGGTTCTTACCATCCACAATTCAAACTCGAGAGCATAGGGCCAGAGCCGAGTAGGTTATGCTTATTAAAAAAAAGCCCTCATAGCAATATGAGGGCTTTTGAATAAGAATCAAACTGTGTTGTTACTGGGGTGTTAAGCGTACTGTTTTACCTTAAGCGTATTGCTCAACCGTCATTGCCCAATTTTTCTTCTGTTGTTCGAAATTCATTTTGATTTGCTGATAACGAACCTTAAGAACAGAGTGTTCGTACTTCTTCACAACGTCTTCGCGCTTGCTTTCAAGTAGCTGTTTTTTAACTTCGTAATATTCGTTCATGTTTGATACTAGAGCATCAAACTCTTGTTGAAGCTTCTCTGCGATTTGTTGCTTGTCGGCACGATGCATGATTTTTTGCTGGGTGCGTTTAAGTAACATTGACGCTTCAGCTTTCTCAATACGAGCTTGAGGGGTTTTCTTAAGCTTACTTGCCAGTCCCATCAACGAAGCACTCTTAATCAACCATTTTGTTGGATCGTATTGCCACCAGTAGATGCCGTTACGGTAGTCGTTCTCAAAGATGTGGTGGAAGTTGTGGTAGCCTTCGCCGAAAGTGAGTACTGCTAACACACCGTTATCACGCGCTGTGTTTTTGTCAGTAAAAGGTTGGCTACCCCAGATGTGAGCAAGAGAGTTAATAAAGAATGTTGTGTGGTGGTTAAGTACCAAACGAACTGCACCTACGATTAACAACATGCCAATCACGTCACCGTAAATCACGCCTAAAGCGATAGGAACACCGAAATTCATTAGTAATGCTAACAGAACATAGTGCTTGTGCTGCCACATAACAATCTTATCTTTTTTAAGGTCACGGCAGTTTTCGTAGTTTTCGTACATTGAGGTGCTGTAATTACGAATCATCCAGCCAATGTGTGAGTACCAAAATCCACGTTTTGCAGAGTATGGGTCTTTGTCGTTGTTATCGACATGCTTGTGGTGAACACGGTGATCAGAAGACCAGTGTAGCGCGCTGTTCTGCAGGGCAAATGCACCACCTAATGCAAACAGGAATCTTAGGCTTGAATGCGCTTCAAACGCTTTATGTGACCATAAGCGGTGATAACCTGTCGTGATTGAAAGGTTACAGAACGTAAAGCAGATTGCTAGCCATATCCAGTGCTCCATGCCATAGCCAAAAAAGTAGCCATAAACGGGAGCCGCTACAACAGCAAGCAGCATACTAAAAGAGAACACAAAAATATTGAGCCAGATTAATGGCGGCTTTTTTGTAGATTGTTTGTCGGCACTATTCATTAGCAAATTTCCATTGGGCTTACATCTGTGCGCTAGAATATCAGCGTACACGTGTAAGTCAATATTGAAAGTGTAAACGTGTATTAGTATGTTTTGCTTAAATATTGTATAAAGGTAGTGTGAAATGTAGTAGCAAGTCATAAATGGAAGTACTAAGGGCTAATAAATGGAAATTAAGGTAGCTGAATATAAAGATTATGAGCGGATTGCCCAATTACACGCGGATAGCTGGAAGCTATATTACCGTGGCATTCTTGCTGATGATTACCTAGAACATGATGTTTTGGAGGACAGATCTGTTATTTGGCAGACTCGTTTGATTAATCCTCCTTTCAACCAACATGTTTTATTGCTTGAGGAAGGCGGTTTACTGGTTGGTTTTGTCTGCGCGTTCGGTAATCACAACTTTGAGCGTGGTACGTTCATCGATGCGTTACATGTAGATAATAATTATCGTGGACGAGGTGTAGGCAAGCGTCTGTTGTCTGAATTGTCGAAGTGGTTGCAGCAATACTATTCGGACTCAGGGCTTTACCTAGAGGTGATGTCTGAGAACCACCAAGCGATTGCTTTTTATCAGGCGATTGGTGGCAAAGAAGAACTAGAGCAAGTTTGGAACGCACCATGTGGCAGCCAAGTGAATGAAAAAGTGATTTCTTGGAGCTCTCCCGTTGAACTTGAACAGAAAACAGCGAGCGTTGTGTATTCTTAGTCGATTCTTGTTGAATACTGTTTTTTTGCTGAGTAGCAGGTTCTTAACGAAGCTATTTTAAAGCAGAAGAACAAAGACAAAAGCCCCGAGTATTAAGTTGCTCGGGGCTTTTTTGATTGAATTAGTGGTCGTTTTAATGATTCGCAAAGATGCGTGAAATATTGGGCGATTAATCACACCATGTGATCTTATTCCTACCGCCTTTTTTCGAAATGTAGAGTGCTTGGTCAGCGTCGTCGATAAGCTGCTCGACAGAACCAAGGGCTTGAGGGGCATGTTTCACACCGATTGAAATTGTTACTTCTAATCTAAGGCGAGTAGGGGATTCTAAAAGGGCATTAACCAGCGATTCAATTGAAGCCTCGGTTTCTCCTTGGACCAGCACCAAAAACTCTTCACCGCCGTATCGAAAGCAGTTACTGCTAGTCGGTAGTCGTTTTTGAATCTCATCGGCCAGTTCTTTAATCACCATGTCACCCATTTGATGGCCGTAGGTGTCGTTAATCGATTTGAAATGATCAATATCTATCATGAGCGATGTAATGGATCGCTGACGGTCTATGCTCGGTTCTATCACCTGATGAAGATAAAGGCGGTTGTAGCAGCCCGTTAGTGCGTCTTGATAGGAAAGGGCCTCGAACATATTAGATTGCTTGCGAAGCTGAATCGCTTGTTTGCGGAGTTGCTCGAATTGAGCGAAACGTTTGTGTACTTCCAGGTCACGTCTAACACAGGCCGCTGAGATTAGGATGTAAGCCGAGATATAAACGGAAATTGTTTCTATTTCATGCTCTGGCTCCGCTTCATAAAGCAGTGGCGCAAGGCCGATGAGATAAGCCAAAAAGATAAACGACAGCGTAGATATACTGTATCTGGCTGACAATCTTGAAAACGTACCAATGTAGATCATCACTAAAATGATGCCACCTTGGTAATCGAAGTTGTTCAGCTCGATGGCTAGTCGACCGACATAGACCAAGAAAAGTGAGCTAATTACAAGGAAGGCACTTTCTACGAGTTCCAAAACGTTGGGTTTGTTTGTAATACAGTATCTGGCGGCGGCCATCATCAATAAAAAAAGTATGACTCGGAAAATGATAGGCGTAATGCACTCGCTACCAAAGTGGATGTAGTCGGTGACGATAAAAGCACAGAATATTGAGATAGGGATGTAGATGAAATTTATGTACGGCAAATAAATTTCATTATCGAAATAGGTTTTAAATCTTTGATTCTTGAACCCAGAATAAGAGCGCATTGAGAAATTAGCCGAGATTGATACACAATAATTTGCGTAGTATGTCACAGTCTTTGGGATTGTAAACGACCATTTCTATAGATTTGTCAGTATGTTAGCTAGATCAACAAACGGTACAAGGCAATATTCACGCTCTATTATCGGTAGAACGTGAATATCTTAGAGGCTGGTGTAAGAGTGGTTAACAGAAACTAATGGAGATTAACAAAAACTAATAGCGATTAGCGCTTGTTCTTTAAGTAACGCTTACGACGTTCTTCTTTCTTCTTAATCTGTTGCTCAGCTTTCAGTGCAGCCGCTTCTTCAACTTCGATCAGCTCTTGTGTGATCATTTCTGGCAACTCAAGCGTTACCTTACCTAAAGTGCCATTACGCAATTCGTGAAGCAGGATTTCTGAACATTTGTGAATGTCGATATGACCACCGGCACGAAGTGCACCACGCTTACGGCCAATCGCTTCCATCAGTTCGATGTCAGACTCAGGCAGCTCTTCAATTTGGTAGCGCTCTTGCAAAAGGTTAGGGTACTGTTTTGCTAGGTACTCTACTGTGTAAAATGCCACTTCATCGTATTCCATTGCTGTATCTTTTACAGCACCTGTTGCAGCCAAGCGGAAGCCACTGTGTGGGTTTTCTACTTTAGGCCAAAGGATTCCTGGAGTATCTGAAAGGATCACGCCATTTTGCAGATTGATACGTTGTTGGCGACGAGTTACCGCAGGTTGGTTACCAGTAACCGCAATCGTACGTCCAGCCAAGCAGTTGATGATGGTCGATTTACCCACGTTCGGGATGCCCATGATCATTGTACGAATGTTTTTGCCCATCTGTTCACGGTGCGGTGCCAGTTTACGTACCAGCTCCATAACGTGGTTAACTTCTTCTTTTACGCTAGTCGTAATCGCAATCGCTTTAACGCCTTGCTCCTTCTCGAAGTGCTCAATCCAACGTTGAGTCAGTTCAGGATCTGCAAGGTCACGCTTGTTCAGCACTTTTACACAAGGCTTATCGCCGCGCAGTGAAGAGATCATTGGGTTTTCACTACTGAACGGGATACGAGCGTCCAGTACTTCGATGATCACATCAACTTGTGGGATAACTTCTTCGATTTCTTTGCGGGCTTTATGCATGTGACCCGGAAACCATTGAATAGACATAGAGATAAACCTTGATAAATATATTTGCTGCACATTGTAAGGGTTGGATGATACGTGTAAAGGTATATCTATCCCGACCTTCAATGAGCTCAGTGAGTTTGCTTGAAGTATAGGCGACTTGGTGATGTTTATTTAGCTGATGATTGACCTATTGAAGGTGGGAGCCGCTAATCTTGTAAAGCGTAAAAAGCCGCTATGTCTTTCAAATCTTGATCGTTAAGCTTACTTAGTTGCGCTCGCATCATATCCGCGTAATCGCCCTGCCTATCTCCGGTTTGATACGCTTTCATGGTATTAAAGAGATAGGTTGGATCTTGGCCAGAAAGCTTAGGATAGGAGTTATTAGTCGATTGACTGGTAGGGTTATGACAAAAAACGCAGCTTGGTGATTTAACTTTACCTAGTTCAGCGTCGCCAAAATCAGAGGCATGAAGGTTAGAGGAAAGAGCTAGTAATATTAGAGCGAAGGTTGGGTAATGCACGTTTTTACTCCGATAAAAACATGATTATAAAGCTTCCCCTAAGAGGAAGCTCAAGTCTTATTTGTTCTGGGTGAACATTTAGTATGGCTTAAAGCGCATTTTCCAACTTAGTTAGGAAAGTAGCGATGTCTTCTGAACTGATATCTCTATGAGTAACAAATCGAACAGGGTTCCCTGGTGACATCGTAATGCCTTGTTCGCCCAGTTCGCGTGCGATTCGGTTGATATCCACAGACTCATCTAACTTAGCAAATACAATGTTAGTTTGAATGAAATCAGGGTTAACAGAAAAGCCTTCTAACTTGCTTAGGCCGATCGCTAGGTTTTTCGCGTTCTCGTGGTCAGCTTTAAGTTGAGCAACGTTCTCAGTCAGTGCCATTTTACCTGCTGCAGCAAGAATGCCTGCTTGACGCATACCGCCACCCACCATTTTACGTAGTCGACGTGCTTTAGCGATGTACTCTTTACTACCAAGTAGCAGAGAGCCAATCGGAGCACCTAAACCTTTCGATAAGCAAATCGTCATCGAATCGAAGTGTTGCGCGATCTCTTTAATGTGAACGTCTAACGCGACTGCCGCATTGTATACGCGTGCACCGTCTAAGTGCATCTGTAAACCATGTTGGTTTACGAACTCACGAGCTTCCGCTAGGTAAGACATTGGCAGCACTTTACCATTGATCGTGTTTTCTAAACTAAGAAGCTTGGTACGAGCAAAGTGGCTGTCGTCGGGCTTAATCGCAGCGGCAAGCTTTTTAAAGTCTAAAGTACCGTCTGGGTTATTCTCGATTGGTTGAGGTTGGATAGAACCAAGGACCGCAGCGCCGCCAGCTTCGTATTTGTAGTTGTGCGCCTGCTGGCCACACAGATATTCATCACCACGCTCACAATGCGCCATTAAGCCAAGAAGGTTGGCTTGTGTACCTGAAGAGGTAAACATTGCCGCTTCAAAGCCTGTCTCATTTGCTGCCCACTGTTCTAGTTCGTTGACGGTTGGGTCATCGCCATAAACATCATCGCCCACTTCTGCGTTTGCCATTGCGTCACGCATAGCTTGCGAAGGTTTAGTTACGGTATCAGAACGAAAGTCCATGTTTCTCTCCTAGAGTACTTTAGGTAGCCATATAATTGGCTATAGATGGCCACATAGTTGGGCTTTACTTAAGCAAGCGATAGTTTTGGTATCAGTGATTTGATCGTGTCGTATTTTATCGTGCAGTTCTTCTAAACTCAGTTCGATCACTTCTATTACTTCATCGTCATCGCATTCAAAGCGGGTAGTGAGGCTTAAGTCTTTTGCGACAAACAGATGTTGTATCTCATCACAGAAGCCAGCCAAAGGGGTAACTTGCCCCAAGCTTTGAAAAGAAGTTGCACTGTAACCTGTTTCTTCTTCCAGTTCGCGTTGGGCACATTGAAGAGGTGTCTCATCTATTTCCATCGTGCCTGCGGGTAGTTCCAAAAGCCATTTCTTTAGAGAAGGGCGGAACTGGTTAATGAGGATGATTTTTCCAGACGAAGTGATAGGAAGAATAACTGCCGCGCCAGGGTGATTGATTGTTGTATGTTTTACCACGACGTTCGTAGGGAGCGTCACGTTCTCTTCTATGAGAGAAATACTTTTCCATTTATGGATAACTTTACTCATGCAGTCTGGCCACATTCCTTGCCAATTTTTCGTATAACGGAAGACGTGCACCACCATAACGTCTATGGTGTCGAAAATAAAAGAAAAATTAGGGTTAGCAATAGATTTAGTTTCACGCCGTTCGTGATGTTACTCTCATAATTGGAATCTATGATTGCGCCAAAATTACCGACGTAACCATCTGATATAAATGCAACTCAATAATAAAATACACTTGTAACAAAGTGCTAACAAATGTATAAAAACATATCTACACTCTCAATTGTTCAAAGATTTTCGGAGTAACGCATGAACCCTTCTATTTCTTCACATGCTGACAAGGCGCTACTCTCTGAAAGAATCAATAAATTAGCGCATGCTCTCTCTGATGGAGTCTATGAAAGAGAAGACACGATTAAGCTATGTTTACTGGCTGCATTGGCTGGTGAAAGCGTGTTTCTATTAGGCCCTCCGGGCATTGCAAAAAGCCTTATCGCAAAACGTCTTATTCAGGCTTTTGACAACAGTAGTTATTTTGAATATTTGATGACTCGTTTCTCTACTCCCGAGGAAGTGTTCGGCCCACTAAGTATCCAAGAATTAAAAGACAACGGTCGTTACGTAAGACTAACCGAAGGCTACCTACCAACTGCACAAGTCGTCTTCCTCGATGAGATCTGGAAAGCCGGCCCTGCAATCCTAAACACGCTACTTACTGTCGTTAACGAAAAGACTTTCAAAAACGGCAGTGATATTGAACGTGTACCGATGCGTCTACTAGTATCGGCATCCAACGAACTTCCAGATGAAGACAGCGGCTTGGAAGCACTTTATGACCGTATGTTGGTACGCGTGTTCGTGAACCGTATTCAAAACAAACAAAACTTCAAATCGATGCTGACGACGGGTACTTCTCAAGAAGCGGTAATTCCAAAAGGTTTGGCGATTACGGACATTGAATACCATCAATGGCAGAAAGAGCTCGATAAGCTGGAACTGACAGACAATTCGTTTGATAAGTTGTTTGAACTAAAAACCATGCTTGAAGAGACGGTTAAGAAGCAAGGCTCTGCTTCAGAGTCAGAATTGTATGTATCAGACAGACGCTGGAAGAAGGCCGTTAAACTATTGAAAGCGAGTGCGTTCTTCAGTGGTCGCGATAGCGTGAACCCGCTGGATATTATGCTTCTGCAAGATTGTTTGTGGCATAGCCCAGAATCACGTGATGTGGTTCGTAGCGTGGTGAAAGACTTTGCATTGAACCGAGCGTTTGATCAACAAGAGTCGAAAGCTCAAATTGAAATGTCTCGTGAAGAGTTAGAAGAGATTCAAGACGATGTTGAATCAACGTTGTCGGTGTCACTTTCTATGGAGTCAACCAGTGGCTTGTTGCGTAAAGATGTTTACCAGAATGACATCAAGAACGCGAAAATGTACAGCGTGGGCAGTGCTTACAATCTAGTGAAACTGGTTATGTTGCAAAGCAACATGTCGGTTTCTGAATCTGAGAAAGGCGATAGCCGTTGGGTATACGTAGCTAAAGACGATTTTGATCGTGTTCTTAAAGAAGGTCACGGTGATATTTACGGTTACGTAAACGAAAATAAAAACCTATGCCGTTTAAAACTCGACTTGGATGCATCAAACCAATTAGTGATTAAAGACATCGCCAATCGCTCTGTATTGGTGAGTGTGGTTACTACTGACGGTTTAGACCAAGAACTGTACAACAAGTGGTTGAGTGGCGCTAAGAAAGCCTTAGAACAGTTAACTGAAGCTGAATTCAAGTTAAAACGCGTTCGTACTGAATTCCATGATGCATTACCTCATAACTATATTGACCCTGATTTACCAAAAGCGATGGAAGCAAGTTTGCAATCGGTAACGCAAGATCTTGAAACCACGAAAGTGAAGAGTGCCAAGATCGCTCAGCGTATTAAGTTTATGAGCCAGTACTTCGAGTAAGAGGAGAGCATATGTTAGGAGCAGACGGCTTAAACCTCGCTTTGATGGTAGCTGATTCCGGAATCATTGATACCGCGATGAATGATCTCATCGCTCGTTCTCAAGTCATGATGGCTGCAGAGAACAAAGGTGTGAAAACATCAGTGAAAAACCACTTAGTCAAATGGCGCGGTAAAGTAAAAAAACGCGTCACCAAGGTGTGTGAAACTGATCGATTCCAAGAGGAAATCGCCCTTTATCAAGAAGTGATTTACTGGGATGAACCTCAGTTCTTTGATGAGATAGACAGTGTTATCAAAAAGCTGGAGTGGCACTCAGCGTTTTATCTACAAGCTCGACGCCTTATGGAGAACAACAAGGGTGTTTATAACGCGATGTTTCCACACTACTTTTGCGACCAATGGTACCAATCACTTTCTGATGCGATTAAACAAGCTCAAGTAACTGAACTTGAAACAAGCAAAGAAAAAGTCTTAGCCGATCTTTATCAGCGCATGGAAACCATGAAAAACATGGATAAAGTGACTGAGTCGGGTGATGAAGGCAGTGTAGGGCGCTTGTGGGACATGGCTTCTGCCAAATTAAGCAAAACAGACCTTACCATCATGAAACGTCATGCTGAGTTCTTGAATAAGCACAAGGGCTTGCAAGAGATCGCTGAAAAGCTAGGCCGTATGGCTGGTGAGGAAGATGATCCTTCGCTTCACAAAGCCCCTGTAGAAGAATTGCAGGTGGTTGAAGAGAAAAGCGATGAAGCGGTCGATGATATTGTCGGGATTCATGAAAGTGATGACCTTAACAAGATGCTGCCAAACGAAACCATGTTCTTAGCTTATCCTGAACTTGAGGTTATCTTTTACAAGCACTTGGCCGACAAGCGTTTACTGAGCTATCGCTCGCAAGGTAAATCACGCACGTTACGCAAAGTGAAGGCGCAAAAACCAGATAGCAAGAACATCGATATTGAAAAGGGCCCGTTTATCGTCTGTGTGGACGCTTCGGGTTCTATGAGTGGTTTCCCTGAGCAGTCTGCTAAAGCAATGGCTTATGCCTTAATGCAAATTGCTCTTGCAGAAGAGAGAGACTGTTATGTGATTCTTTTTTCTTCTGAGCAGATTACCTATGAGTTAACAAGGCAAGATGGCCTACGTGAAGCGAGCGACTTCTTAAGTTACTCATTCCACGGCGGTACGGATTTGGAACCTGTTCTCATGAAGTCGATTGACCTAATGACTGGTGATAAATACAAGAATGCCGATTTAATCGTACTTTCTGACTTTATTGCGCCGAAACAATCAGACGAAATGATTGCTCAGGTTGAAAAGTTGAAAGAACACAAAAACCGTTTCCATGCGGTTAGTCTTTCTAAGTATGGCAACCCTCAACTTATGACTATGTTTGACCACTGCTGGGCGTATCATCCGAGTCTTGTCGGTCGTTTCATGAAGAAGTGGTAGCGCTAGAACATCTTGTTTAACTCCATTTTGCTGTGTGTTTTTTGATTGAAGAGATCGAACATGCAGCAATTTGATTTAAATGTCAGCAAACGGAATTTAAATTCACTTTTTTGTTTGACTATCTCCCCTCAATCCGTAAAGTAGGCACCCGAACACAGCGGTGCGGCTTACTTAAGTCCCTAAAGTGTTGAATTTAAAAAGGCGCCTTGGCAGAGTGGCTATGCAGCGGATTGCAAATCCGTGGACCTCGGTT
>NZ_JBFSUV010000014.1:0-92367 GCF_041467515.1 Vibrio sp. 10N.247.311.12 | reverse complement strand
GCGGTAGGATTCGATAGCGGCTTGCATTTGGCTTTGTTGTTCGTTGCTCATGCTGCTGAGCGTTTCGCGGTCTTCCTGTGTCCATTTTTGTCCCGTGGACGCGTTCACACTCCCATTAAACCCTACGGCGTCACCGAGAGCGCCGCTTGACAGTCCAGCGTTCACGTCATAACCGCCGTACGCAGAGTGTAAGAAGGCATTCGCTTTCTCATGGCTCCATCCGGTTGCCGCACTGACTTGCTCAGTGGCGGAGCTGACCTGCTCTAAGCCTTTTGATGCTGCAGCAGTTGCACCGTGTCCATGAGTTAAACCGTAACCTTGGGTTGAAGAATAACTCTCTTTCCAATCGGCCATCAATTGAGAGCCACTTTGTGTGCTTTGTGACAAGGCCGTTTGTTGTGTCGAGAGGTTGGATTGAGCGCTAGTGTGCAAGTCTTGCACCGCTTCACTGTATTGACTAGAGCTGGCGACATTCCACTGGAAATTCGACGCGGTAGGGCTAGTGTCATACACCGTTCTATCACCGTATTGCGTTGAAAGCATACCGTCTTCGCTTTGAGTGGTACTGCCGTGTTGTTTCAGCAATGTCGACGTATCAAACTTATTGCCATTGACGTTATTAAACGTGTGGGTCTGCATTTGCGTATTACCGTGGCTGATGTCACCGCTTGAGGCCGCTGCCGACGTACGGGCATTGGTTTGGTTTATCATCCCCGCCAGTTGGTAGTTTAAGCTGCTCATCATGGCCGCTGCGCCCTTGGTTAACGCCAAAGCAATCGCGGGGGTGGACATCATCAAGTATCCGGTAATGGAGGCGTAACGCGTGTTGACGTAATCAATGCCGCTCATGTTCGAGAGGGTAATGCCGCGTAACCCTTGTGTCGCGCCCTGGGTCGCCCCTTCTAAGAACCACATCATGATAGCGTTGAGGATGGTGAATATCATAGGCCAAGTGGCCAGATAGAAAAAACTGCCAACGTAGTTTTTAAGGACAGGCAGCGCCATATGTGGCAGCAAGGCAATGATGGCAATGATCGCCCCAAAGCAGACAAACAAAATCACTCCTATCGAGTGCATCATTGGAATGAACTCTTTGGCTTGCAGCCCAATGTTGGCCCACATGGTGGTGGTTTGCATTTGGTTGGCGGTGTAAGCGTAGTTGGCCGCGATACCTCGGTGCGTGTTTTCGATGTTCCATCGCGTCATGTTGATGACCATGTTCTGTTTTAAAATATCGACCGCGTTGTTACTGACCCCAATTAAATCTTGGTGACTATTCTCGATGGCGTTTCTTAAGAACGTTGATTGGATGTTGCTCTCTCGTCCCAAGATATACGCGCCCAGTTTATTCATGGTTTGATTGGCCTCTTCATCAAATTGTTGAGTGAGTTCAGGAAACGCGTCGCGGCAGGTTCTGTATTGACCCTGGGGGTTATAGAGCCCACGAATGGGGGACATCGATTTTGTGGCGAGAAAACCCAGCAAATCCGGTGCTTGCAGGATGTTTTGCATGGTGTATTTTTTGTTAATTCGAATGTCTCCGACGATGCAGTTGTGATAAAAGTCTTTCCAATAGCGTTGCAGATCAATGGTTTCGGCGTTGGCGCTACGAAGCAACGTGTATAAATTCGAACCAAACACCATGCCTGAGGAGCTGTAGCTTTCATCCTCTGTACTGCTAAAGACGATTTCAATGCCTTCGGTTAAGCCGTGCATGAACGTGGTGGCCGCCCAACCGGGTATTGCGACGATGTAAGGCACGTTATTCACGTAATAAATGCGCATAGGATTTTGCGCGTCATTGATATGGACGGTGGCTTTCATGCTGATAAGAAAAGTGGGGATAGCCAAGTAAATGAACATAAAACGCATCACATGTTTCGCGTCTCGAGACACAAAAAATAGGGTGGCACTGATGATAAAGGCCAGTTGTAAGGCGATTTCGATTAACGAGCCAAAGGTGTTGGTGGTAAAAAAAGTGGCGACGGCGTTCAAGGCTCGTTGTAATTGAGGGCCTGCGCCATAGAGATAAAAGTCTAAGGTCATTGGGGATCTCCTTTAATGGCCAAAGGTGAGGTTCGATAGGGTAGCGTCACTTGCCGATTGGCTAAGGAGCTTTCGTTTGCGTTTTAAGCGCTCAGTGAGGGCTAAGTACGCGTTCAATTTTGTTTTGTGACGGTCTCGAATGGTTTGTAAGTAATCCCTTGCACTGTTGATGCCTTCGAGAGTGCGATTGACGTCGGTTGGGTTAACCGAAGCGAGGTTGGTCATGGATTGATTGACGATCATCAGCATGTTGTTGAGATAGGCATGCAAGAGATCGGCGGCAATATTTTGAGCGTATAAATGGCTTTCTGGTTGTAGGTTGAGGTGCGCATCATCAATGAGCATTGCTAAGATAGGAATGTCACTGAGTTCAACAAAGCTCTTCTCTGAGTCGGTGATAGGTTGGTCAGATTGTAAGTGGGCATAGAGCGTATCGACGGTGTGGCGCACTTTGGCGTTAAAGGCTTGGCTTTCATTTAGGCTGATGGCGCTTAGGCTCATCGAAAGGCAGGTCTCGGTGTTGTCGCATCGATACACCTCCAAATCCCCTCCGGTCAAAAGGGCGTTAATGGCGGTGTCGTTACCCACTAACATGGCCGGAATGTAGCTTGGCGTCCCCTGCGCGTCGTAAATGACGGTGCCAGTGAGGCTTACGATAAACTCGGCGACCTCTTGATTGTCTTGAAGGTAAGCGCTTTTCATGAGCGCATCCCACACCACATTTAAGTTCACTTTCACTGCGTGCGCCGTGGCGTCATCGGTGTTGCTAGCCAGTGTGCTCTGGTTGGTACGGACGTTGCGACATTCGTGTTGCGCTTCTAACCAATCAGCGAAAGCGTTGCTTTGCGTGCCTAGGGTGGCGCAGGCATGTCGCTTGGCTTCCCCATCGGTAAAGGCCGCTAAACCAGAGACCGCCGATTGCGCTACTTGGCAAGAGTTCATCGAGGTGGTGAGGAACTGATCAGCAATGGCTTGCAGTTTGTCCCGATTCTCTTTGATGCTCGGCGCCCAAGTTTGCAGCGCTAAATCCACCGCGAAGGGCACGGCGTTGGCAATGACGGCTTTACCAAAAGCCACCAGTTGGTCAGAGTTAATATGAGAAAAGCCGCCCATAAAGGCGTCAATGCCACCGCACCCTGCGCTGACAGAAGGCAAGGTGATGGCGGCCAGTTGAATGTTTTTGATGTTGGTGCGAGCAAACAAACTGCCCGCATTATAGTAGGTGGCGGATTGACCCTGATAGGCACTTGGGTTCGTGATGTTGCTGTTAAAACTGCTGTCATCCCAAAAGCTGTTCATGGCGTCGCCCAAGCCGCCGGCATGAAGTGAACATGAAAGACTCATTAAGAGAGCCAGGAGGGTAGGTCGCGTCATTGTAAACTCTCCATGATGGCCACATCGGCGCGCAAGGCTTGGTAGCTCTTAAGCAGCTCAGTGTATGGAACATTGCCTTCACTCAAACGCACGTACTTACCATTGCTGACGTTGATTAAGAACGTGGCGGGCGTAATGGCGTTTTTGAGATCCCCAAAAAACGCAGCGGTGATGTCAGAGTTGGTCGGTATAGGCGTCGCGTAACCGGGGATGGGTTGTCCGTCAAAGGAGAAATCGTACACAGGTAGTTGAGTAGTTTGCTCTAGCCGCTTCATGGTTGGGGCAAAGTGGTGACACTCAGCGCACTGACTAAAATGGAAGAACACCAAGGCGTATTGGCCTGTCATCGCATGAGGGGGTTGCGCTTGAGTGAGGGAGGTTGAGGCGAGCGTCATCAGCGTACTCAACAATAACGTGCGGATAAAAGCGTTCATCGGGGCGTCCTTAAGTTAAAAGTCGCTGTCTTGGTAATTGGTCGCGACGTTGTGAAAGCGAGAGAGCAAGTCTTTTTGTGAAATGAAGCCGTAGGCGAGGGGCTTGAGTGCTTTGGTGTGGATATTGGCCAGCATTAAAGCCGGTGTGTAGCGCACCTGTACACGCCCTGTCTTATCAATACGGTTTTCATTAATCGTCTCAAAGGTCTGACCGTCTTTGCTGATCCCGACCAGTTCGATGTGGTACCGGTGGGCAAAGTCTTGGATTGAGGGTGCTAGGGTTTGAGATAAGGCGTCTTGCCCTTCGTAGATGAAGTAGAGGCCCCAACCTTCTTGTACCAATTGACGCACAGTGGCTTCGTTTTTGAGTTGGATACCTTGATAGTACGTCGCTCTTGCGGCTTGCTCTGTGGGGCGGTCTTTGGTGTACGAGTATTCGGGGTGTTCGTTGATGAGCTTTTTGAAGGTCATGCCCGTTTGCGTGGTCTTGCCATCGATGAATTTTTTCAGCTTCATCAATTTTAGATTTTTCTCTTCATCGGTTGGGTTAATGGTGGCATCGTTTAACGCTTCATCAAACGCGCGGTGGAACCATTGCATCTGCTCGGTGGCGCTCATCACGGTAGAGACGCTGTTGGGGGGGAGGCTCTCCTCCTCTTTGGGAGGGACTTTGGGCGCTTTGGTCTCGTTATACCAGCGCCACCCCTTGGGGGGCTCATCGGCGATACTGTGAAAGGCCAATAAAGCCAACAACATTAACGGTAGGGGTTTGATTGTTAATCGGTTAATTGAGTTGTTCACCGTTTTTGTGGATAAGTCCTTCATGGTGTGACCTCATTATTGCCAGAAACTCAGCATCTTGTGGGTGCGCGTGTGAAATAACGTCCAAAGTGCTTCATCAATGCCACGCTGTTGTTGGTGCCTCATCATTTCTTGCTTGAGCTGATGGAGTTTTCGTTTGAACAGAAGATGCCGAATAAGGGTGATGGCAAACCCGGTTGTCGACAGGGTGGCCACAAGTAAAGGGAGTAGGGGATCCATATCATGTCCTCATCATTGATTAAGTTAATGGCGATAAGCGCTGTGTAATCGCTCTTGGATTTCTGTGGCCGAAGGCAGGTTGGTGTTGCCGTGCATGTCGTCGTAGAAGTCCGAAAAGTCGAGGCGTTCAAAATCTATGTCTTGAAGCTGCTCGGGGGTAAGGGCGCCGCAAATGGGGTGTTTGGCGGTTCCCAGACTGATGCCAAGTTGACCTTTCGAGCCTTGCTCTTGGATGATGCGCGCCAATTTGCTATCAAAGACGCAGTAGGTCTTCTTTTCCCGGATACACGCGCCTAAGACCTTTTCTGCGCAATAACGGCCAAGGGCTATCGTAATGCCTTGCTCTTTGGCTTGACCGAGCGCTTTCTCTTCATCATTGCATTGGGCTATGCCAATACTCGTGCCCCAACCGCCGTCTTTACAGCAGTCGGCAAAACCAAAAGCGGCGTCTGTGCACTTCATGCCTTTGCCTGTAAATATCTTCGGTGGGTTACCCATACCGTCAGCGGCTTCTGCGAGCGCGGCTAAGGCTGAGGTGCTTTCATTAAAGCGGTTTGAAGTGGTCGCCATGGCTTCAAAGCAATCGCCATCCAGACAAAAGCTCTCTTCTCCACAGATTAATTGGGTGGCACTGCAGCGCCGCTGTGGGCAGGATTTATTGACTTTCTCCTCAATGCACACACCGTTTTGCTGGAGGCTGCAATGGGTTGACGTCGTGGTGCAATCGGCGGGCAGGACGTTGCACGTATTGGGTCGAGTGCATTGGTGCTCAACCCGATACTTCCAGCAATCAAGCGTGGTCGGTATGCCATTAATGATGCGGGTGGCTCGACCTTCAATGCATTGCTGGCGAGTGATCTTGCATGAGTTCATCAGGTTGCATTCTGTTCGCCAAGTAATGTTGTTCTTGATGCAGTTCCCTCCGGATAAGGAGAATCCGTTTGAGCAGCTCAAGGTGACTTTTTTCGTTTGTGTGGTGGGGCGACAAATCTGGTAGCGTTTATACCAGGATTCGTTACTTTTCCAGACAATGTGGTCGGTCTGTTTTAAATCGCCAAGCGTGTAGCCTTGGTTGGGAGAGACAACCTTCCCATCCCAGAAATACGTGGTATCTGACCCTGTAAACCCTCTTGTTCCCCCCGTTTGCCTCACGTAATTGTGATTATCGTGTCGGCATTGTGAGAGAGGGCGTTGGCAATTATCCCCTTGCTTTGTCCAGCCGGATGGGCAGCGGTAGATCACTTCACTAAGGCTCACGGAGGCGACGGGGACTTTGTCACACGGGACCGGGTTGTGAGTTGGTCGGTAGCATTGCTTTGCGATGTTATCAATGACGCATTGCGTGGCGTTGTCACAATCCACGTACTGATTAGACTGACCATGACTGATTTCATAGGCGTTCTCAATGCCAAGGGTGGCGAATCGATACGTATCATCGTTTGGGTCAATGGTGACACTATTATTGTCAAACCCCTCTTGTATCGCTTGAGCGTGTTCGTTGTTGCCAAACTCCGACGTGGATTGGTTTGTGATTTGTGCATCAGTCATCCCGGTTTCATCAGGCTGTCGGATTTTGCTTTCACACCCTGGATTATTGTCGCTGCAGAAGTCTGACAGGTTAAGCGTCATTTCTGAGTCATTGTAAGCCTCGTTCGGGGTGTTTTTCGCCCACTCCACGTTGTCGTAGAATGTGTTTTCTTGAGGGGCGGCAAGGGTATGAAGGGAGAGTAAGAGAGCAGCGCTGAAAGAGAGAAAAACAAAAAGTAGTGAAAAGGGCGAATTCAAGGGGAACTCCTATTGAGCACTTGTTTGGCGATGTGTCCTACATCGCCTTGGCTTAAAATCGTTAATGCGTTAGGAAGGGAGAGGTTGCCGTGAACCATGTCGTAATCACTTTGCGGGCAAGACGCTTCATTGCACGCTTCTCCAATGGCCACAAACACGGGGACGTGGGTGATGTTAAATTGACGAAACCACTGTGGACTGATGGCAAAACCGCTATCAATGGCCATTTCTTCGTCGTCCGCTTCTAACAAACTCAGTATTCGAGAGGCTGTCGGTACCATGCCTTCTGGCAGTACCCCACGTATCACGAGAGGAACCTGATATTGCTGACTTTGTTTGAGTAGCTGTCTAAGCGCGTTATCTGGCATGGAAAGCGACACAAACACCATCACACCTTGCGCCTTTTTGTTTGGATTTTCCTGAGGCACCCCAAGAACACTCGCCAGTGGCGAGTCTTGCAACACGTTATCGAGGTGTTGATTCATCGACAACGCTTCTTGCTTATGTTGCTGACCTCGTTCAAGAAAGGTGGTCAGTTCACTGTGATTGGTTGGCGCTGCAATGGTCTGCTCTTGCTTGGCAAGCGCTTTGAGCTCTTCTTGAGAGTAACCCTTCTCGGCTGTTGAGAGAGGGCTAACCAGCAGAATAAGTAACAGCCATGAGGCTCTTGGGCTAAATGACATCGTCTCATTTCCTTATAAAAATACGCAATTACGTTTTCGCCAGTTCACAAAACCAAAGTTACCGCCGGTGGTTGGGTTGTCTTTACCTTGCTCCCAAAGTGACGAGGTGGTGCCATAGGGATAACAATGAGCGGCATCACCAATCGGTGCCGACAATTGATAGCGATAGCGACTTTTCGGCAAGATAGGCTCTGGCCATTGGTAACAGATTGCGCCATCTTCGCCCCGGGTTTCCCACACAATGCCTTGCCTGTGCATTTTAAAATTAAAACGCTCTAACATCAGTGTGCCAACTTGAGGGCCGGTATGAGAGTAAGCGCTATTACCGGTTAATGGGTAGACGCTGCCTTGTGAGCCTAAACACCAAAAAAGCGCATCAAAAGGCAAAACGCGCCCGGTGGTGGTCGCCATGGCTTCGGTGATGCAAGAGAGCTGCGTGATGGGGTGGCCAAACAAAATGGCTTCGGGGTTAAGAATGAACGACATCTCATCATCATCCCAAAACGGGTCAAGCTCGGTGAGGTAGGCCACATCGAAATTATCCGTGGCCATGCAGGCGGCCGACTGCATCAGTTGTAGCCAGTAAATCACCGGATATTTGTACCAATGCACGTGATAAAAAGCATTGCCGCTGGTTTTGCTGCTTGAGTCGTGCTGCGAGCCTCCTATTTGTTGGCTATTGTCATTACTCAACTGCATCCCCATGTTGACCATGCAATAAGGGACTCGCGTCACGTCCACCAAGGAATACGGCTCCCAATACCCAATGTTTAAGCCAATTTGCATAAAAATGGGCGGGGGTTTAGGACAATAGGAGATCGGCATGCTTGGGTTGGCGGTGTCAGGGTATGTCGAGCTAATGAGAGGCACACTGCCCAGTGTCATAGGAAATAGGCAGTCCCAACAAATATCAGACAATGGATTTAAGAAATGCCCCGTACAAGCGGCGGATTGAGCTTGGGTTTGCCAAGGAAATAGGAACAAACCAAGCAGTAATAACCCATGGGATCTCAAGGTCTTTCTCCTTATTTTGTGTTCGTCGCACTCTTGTTTATGGTGGTGAACGGCGTCACATCGATCTCTGTGATCTTCCACCGCGCTCCGTCTTGTTCAATCAGAGCGGGAATGTGTGAGAGTTGAAATTGACGGCTGTAGTGACCTTGTTGGTCAAAATAAATTCGGGCGTCAAACTCCGTGGCGACGTCTTCTGGACTGCCGTTGGTGAGGGTCCATTTTATCGGCTTATCTGCGCGGTATTGTTTAGCCCAAGCGCGCTGGCTTGGGTCGTCACCATCAAGAAAGACAATCACATACGAGTAATCGAATGATTGTTTGGGAATGTCGACTGGCCAAGTGTCGGTATCAAAAGGGTTGATGACGAGGCCTTTAGCATAAAGGAGGTTACCTTGTGCATCTTTGATATCGGTGGCCAGCTTTAATGATGGGTCGATGTAAAAGGTGTTGGGCGCGGTGGTGGCGGTCAACCCTTTAACGGGAGGGGGTCTTCGCACGTTATTTTCTACGTTCTCCACAAACTGCTGTTGCATCTTTGCGGTTTCTCCCGTGGCTTCTAAGTGTGTCAATCTGTTGTTAATCCATTGCAACATGTCTACCTCTGCAATAGGGAAAAGTTCGCCTTGACGCCCAAATTGTTGACTAAGAGCGGTGGGGGCGATGGCAAGTAAAGTGAGACCGAGCACCTTTGAGAGTGCTGTTGGTTTGATGAATGAATGCCCGTGAACAATCATAAGATCATGACTCCTTTTTAAGCGCCTCAATAACGTAATGTTGGATCTCGGTGGTTCTATCCGGTGCGCCGCTGATGAGCGCGCCTGGCACGATAATCACGAGATGGTGCGCTTGCGCGTATTCTTTCAAGAGCCGCCTGAGTTCCGTATCAAAGGTCGCCAATTGCGCGCTGTGCTCCTGATCGCTGAGGTTGGCTTCAATGAGTTGGTCTTGATATTGCGCTAACGTTTGTTCGATATCGAAGACCACGATTTGAGGGGCGGTGTTGAGCTTGACGGCCATCAGCGTGAACATCATCAACACTATGGCAAACAGGGCACCGACAAGACGTGTGTGACGGATGGATTTCATTTGGCCTCCTTACCATAGATGAGGGTGTTGAAGATCTCAATTTCTGGTCCGTAAAAATGCTCTGCGGTTTGATTGACCGCATCCATGAGTGGGACGCCTTGGTTCATCAAGGTTTCACAGTACTCAAACTCATGCGGCTCTGTCGAAAGGCACGCACGAGTAAAAGGATCGGCAAACAAGCGATGAAAGGTCGTTACATCACCGGTTTTTAGCATGACAGAGCTGTAACCGGCGATGGAGGACTTTTCAAAACTCTTGATGACAAATTGCTCATAGGGTGAAAAGTGTGAAGGATTGTCTTTGATGAATTTCGCCAATCCACTGCCTTGACGCAGAGTGATGTGAATGTCGGAGTTATTGAACGCAGCGAGCGCTTCAGGTGTGCTGTAAAAATCCTCAATCCCTTGCGTCACGGTGCAAAACGAACCCCCAAATTTTCGGGCGGTGCGATAACCGGTATTGATGAATTCTTGTGCCTGTGCATTAGAGCCAGCCATCAGAGACCACGCCTCTTCAATGATGCACATCTTCGGCGTTGAACGAGAGCCTGAAAGGTACATCTGCTGAGTGATGCTCGACATCAGCGCAAAAATCACCGGTCGCATGATGTCCGAGGGAAATCCGTCGAGTTCAATGGTGGTAAAGTGGACATTGGGATCCAGCATGGACGGTTTATTGAAGGTGTCACCGTAGATCCCCTCTGAGCGGTATTTATTCAGTTGCATGCCGATATCAGAAAGGCGGCGATCACCGCCTTGTTTTTCGGCCGCCGCAAACAGCGCTTCTTGCACATGGTCAACCAACGTCTCGCTTTTGTGTGCCTGCCAAGCCGCAATGATGCAATCACCGAGGACCGATTTTTCAAAATCTCCCATTTCGTGTGTGGGGCAGGCCATGGTCGCAAAGAGTCCGGTGATGGTGTGCAGCGTTTCCTTGAGAGGGTTGACCTGTTCGCCTTTTTCATCGGTATAGTCATCCCCCATGGCAATGCGTTCCAGGTGAGTGAATGGATTGAGGTAAATCTTCTCAGCTGTCATGTAGCGGCCGCCAAGCATCAAGGTGAGCTTTTTAAAGCTCTTTCCTTTATCTAACGCCCAGATTTTACCGTTCATGGCAAAGAGGGTTTCGGCGAGCTTTTGCACAAAGAAGGATTTTCCTGCCCCGGAGCCTCCGGTCAGGGCGATGTTGTAGTTATCTGAGCCACAATTAAACGGATTAAACCAAAAGGCTTGTTGGCGCATGGTGGGAAGCATCATGCCGCCACTGAAATTCTTTACGTCCATCACAAGAGGCAAGAGGTTGGCCACATTGCCGGTTTTTACGGTTTGAATGCGTCCAGCACGGTCGCAATCGGCCCAAAACCCATCGGTCATCATGAACGGTAAGGTCGTCATGAGCGCTTGGCTTTGCAGCATCGAGACGGTTTGTAAATCAATCCCGCCAGAGCGAAAGGCGTTAATGGCAGTAGTGCGATGCAGTCGCTCGGATTTTTTGTTGGTAAATAACGTCAGCGTCAGGTGCATGTATGCCATGCTGTTGATGCCATCCGACATTTCATCTCGAATTTGCTCGCGTTCGCTCTGCTCTTTCTTCGCTTGAGGGAAGAAAAATGCCATCGGGGACTTGAGTGTTTTTTCCAGCTCTCCAATGCGTCCGCCATTTTTGGTCGCAAAACTGCCCGATTCTTGATGGCGAAAATTGAGGGTCATGAGGTGTGGACATTGCACATTTTTGGCCACGCTCTTTAAGGACGCAAAACAATCGGGCAAGGCGTAAAGGCGGAAAGTTCGAGGTGTACTGCGTAAACCCAATGAAATGATCCGCGAGGTCACCGTTTGATGTTGGCGGTTACTAAAGCGAACGTCGGTGTAATGTCGGCGAGTTAAAAACTCGGTATCAGGAGAGAGGACTTGTTTGTAGATCAACGCTTCTGGTGCGTAGTCAGATCCGCGAGGGGCGGTTTGTGTGGGGTCAAAATTGAGAATGCCTTCGACGTAGTTGATTAAGCCTTCGGGGGTAAGCGGCGTGAGCTCCAGTCCAATTTGGGATAAAGTCGTGGTGAGCGCCTCTTTGCAATCCAACACACTATCAACATCGTCCGTACTGGAGACAAACAACCACGCGCTGTAATCTTTGATGTCAAAGTAATGCTTCTGACGATGAAAAAAGCCGTGGTGAGCCGCAAAGTTGGCGTAATCGGCTTCTTGTTTTGCTAATTCACTGCAAATACCCGCACGAGCGGATTTCAAGGCGGTATTTTGCTCAATCAAATGACTCACGTGGTTGTGGCCCATCATGGAAAAATGGTAATCCCATTTATGGCCAGGCGGTAAATCCATGATGAGACGGTTAAATGCCTCCACCATGTCGTCATTCGCCCCCGTTAAGACGCTCAATTTGAATCCAAATCCTACGCCCTTTTTGTTATGAAAGAGGCTGTGCTGCGCATCAAAAGTGCGGTAAGGCAGTTCAGAATGAAGGTGGTTATATTCACGTTTGGCTTCTTGATAAAAACCCTTTAAATCTTTTGAGACGCCCATGGCGTTAATCCTTCTTGATAGCCTGAACAGGGCGACCTGTCCAGGTAGACTCGTCTAACACAATGTAAATATCCATTGTGTCGAGGTAAGTGGTGGTGTCATCCGAAGTAAAGGGAAAAATCACCACCTTCCTAACCGTGTCTTGGGTTCGAATAGGATGGCCTTCACGGGTGCGTCTTGGCAGTAAGGCAAAAGGGTGGGAAGCCAGGACGTTAGCCTCGGCGACTTGTTGTGTTGTTGGGTGTGTCGAGATGTTGCGAATGTCATCCATGCTGGCGCAGCCGGGTATACCGCCGATTTTTTGGCAACTAAATTCATCTTGAAAGCCCGCAGAGCAACCTGCTAGTAGGCTAATAAGCAGCGCTGTGAAAAGTTTGATAGTCATAAAAGCCGACCTTAATTTAATTGTTGGTTAACTTCTGCCGCGAGAGGGTTGAGTGTGATGGTTTCTAAAAGGGTGTCTGGTTTTGCTTGCTCTTGCTCTTTTGTCTGATGATCAACATAGCGTTTGATCGCTTCCTCATCATCCAGAGGGAACCCTTTCGTAAAGACGATATTCACGATGCCCCCTGGATTGATTTCGATGAAGGGGTGATATAACTCGGCTAAGGCAATGTAGTAATCCGAAAGCTTACTCCCCACGTCCGAGGTGGCATTGCCCAATAAACTTAATCCCACATCCTTGCTGTTGAGGCTCGACGTTGAGCCAAGCGCTGAGGTTGAGGTGGTGCTGGCCAAGCCCGCCCCGGTCTCACCCAGTCCTGTTAAGATGCCTGAGATCCCCGCCATTTGGACGATTTTGCCGTTACGTAAAATCGAGGTGCCACGGATGCCATTGCGCCCAAAGTTAAAGACGGTGCCTTGAACGGGGATATCTAAAATTCGACCGTCCCGAATGCAGCTGAGGGTGTGAGTGCGCGCCACGCCGCGATTGGAAGAAAGGTCACCGTACACGCTCCCAATGATGGTGCAGTCTTTGAGGTGGCTCTTTTCTCCATTGGGCAACACGCCTTCATGCACGGTTTGAAACACGATGGGGGCGGTATCACTTTGGCCGAACGCCCCGGCATTGGCATCGGCGCCACCGGTGATTTTGGCGGTCACAAAGGTGCCCGACGGGACGTAATTGTCGACGGTTCGTTGGTACGCTGACTCTGAGGAGGCTGTCCAAAAAAAATCAAACGAGTCAAACGCTTGCCCTTGGTCATCAAACGAGGCCTTATCGGCTTTGCTGTATTGAAAGCTCTCTTTTTGCAGATCATTGGTGGCGTAAGAGGGTAAAGGTTTGGGAGGAAGTGGGCGCGAGCCAAACGGCGCAGGCTCTCCCATGACGGTGAGGTGACCGGCTTCCTTTGAGGATAGCGATTGGGTTGATGGCAAGGCGATGGTGCGCTGCGCTTCTTGATGTTGGCGTAATTCCTCGCGTAAGATCTCGTTCTCTTTCTTCATTTGCGAAATCGTATTTTCGTTGCTCGTCATCAAACGATCGACGTCTCGATTGAGGTTTTCCATCTTTTCTTTGACGTCTTCAATGTCTTGACCTTGTAAGGTCAAGGCTGAGCGGTTGTCTTTGTCGGTAAAATCATCAGTAATGATTTCCCCAAAATTGGGGGCTGACTCAACGACTTCTTTCGCAGTATCTAGCGAGGTTCGAGGTTGTTTAAAGGCTTTAAACGCAAAAAAAACTGCGACTAAGAGCGCAACGGCTAACAGGCTGAGTATTTGGTTACGCTGCTTACTTTGGTCATTGGCGAGCACTCCATCCTCTAAGTCTGACTCTCTAAAAAGCCACTGTTTCAATCGTTTCATTCGCGACCTCCTGTGATGATGTACAGATGTGTAGATTCACCTGGGGGTAAGGTATAACGGTCAAGTGAGGCGCTCCGACTGGCGTAACTGTAAAATTGCGCTTCGGTCAGAGTGACGGTGTCATTGGATTGGTTTTTAACTTGATAAATAAGCCCTGAGAAGGGGCGGCCTACAAAAAGGGTCTGCGGAATAATGGCCAGTGGCGACGTGTCTTTGGGGAGGGTTTCGGGGTCAATCGGATGGACACGAAACCCTGGGATAGGCGTCTTTGAACGCTGCCAATGTATCATTTGTTTGGTGAGTTGCCCCAAGGCCAAAGGGTATTCGAGATCTTTTTCAAAGACACTTTTCTCTGCAGTAGAGCGAAGCGGAATAAACTCATTCACCACCGCAGGGACGGCTTTAGGGTTGATAAAAAGCGAGAAATTTTGACCTTTCTCTGTGGTGACGTGCGCGGTAAAAGGCAAGGCGATGTTGAGTTTGACGGTAATAGAGCCCGATTGGTCTCGTTGATTGGCTTTAGCGAGACAAAACCCTCTAGGGCAATGAAGGTTTAATATCTTGTCGTCTTTCACTACTAAACGGTTGGTGTTGACCGAGGATAAGGGCAACACAATGGTATCATTTTGCTCAAAATAGTAGGTCTTTGCGTCAATCGTATGGGCGTGGCTCATGATGGGTAACAACAAACCAAAAAAAGCATAAATCAAGCGTATTTTCATAACGGTATCTCTTGGGCGATGGTGTGAAGTTCAATCAAGCCACTTGAGTAATCGGCTTGGAGTAGATACGTCACGGGCTCAGGGTCAAGTGTGCGCCCCGCGATGGTTTTGTTGAGCGTGCCTTTGACCCGTATTTTCATTTCATTCAGGTTGATAGACAGCGTGTCAACTTCAAAAAAACTGGTGACGTCGTTCTCGATGATAAATTCGGCTTCTCGCATCAACTTGTCTTGTAAGCCACTCCAGTATTTAGGCGGCACGTAGGTAATGAGTAAGTTGAATTGACGTTTAACGTTAGAGGGCGTGACATTAAATTTTAGGTGTATCCACCAATCGGCCATCATAGAAAGATACGCTTCATCAACCGCATCGCTTGAGATCGTAAACGCTCGGTCGATATGAGGTGGCACGAAGGTGCGCTTTTCCGCTTGGTTTTGGCTTAATAAAGCAAAACTCAACCCAGCGGTTCCTAAGGCGGTGATCAACACCACCGCGGTGAGGACGTAATTGATAAAGCGAGCCGCTTTAAGCGCCTCGCCGTTATGTTCATTGAGCATCAGTAAATCCAATATTTTTTTGTGGCTGGGGGCGTGCGTTTAAAAATGGTTTTATTCGCTGTGTCATCCCCATACCAGTGGATGAAGTGAATGATGAATTTGGGGCCGTGTCGGACTTTTAAGCTGCGAATGGTGAGGAAAAAGCCGATACACACGGCGACCGCGACCAACCGATTGATGTTGAACAACATCAAAAACAACAAGATAGAAGGGAGTATTTCATCGATTGGAAATCCGACTATTTTGACGTCGGTTTGTAAGTAGTTTGGAAAAGCGAAGAGGGTTTGTTTGTCTTGATGATCCATAGTGAAATAGGGCGAATAGTTTCGCGCTCTCCTTATGTGGTTTATAAGCCTACAAACCCTTTACCAACTTCCCAGAACACCACGCCAACGAAAAAGCCGATGATGCCACCCACCCAGTTCTTTTGCATGATGCCCACGATGATGCCGCCAATCAGGCCTGCCACCAGAATGTAGAACTCGCCAGAAGACCCCGTCCCTACCGTGTTGGTCACGGTATCTTTACCACTGGCAAAAAGGTCATCGGCGTAAGCGGGTGACGCACAGGCAAAGTAGACGGCCAGTAGCGTACAAAAGTGACGCCAATACGTAAGAGGAAGGTTGAAGCGTGAGGTTTTATCTTTCATGTGGTTACCTTTAAATGTAAATAAAAGAGGCACGACATCGCACCGCTTTTATCAAAAGGGGTGTCGTGCATCTGGTGGGTTGAAAAATGGACGTTGTTAGTTCCCCATATTTTGGGGAAGGCTTTGGGCCGCATGAGTGAAGGTGTTGCCGTTGAGCCCCATGGTTCTTCTCGATTACATTAAAGGCAACAAGGAAGCGTTTACAGACTTCAAACCGCGATTGCGACAGACGTGTTGTTTCCAATTTTGAGGGGTCATGATCGTGTTCTTGAGTTTACGATAATGTTTTTTGCGAGCATTTTTTGATGGTGGTGGCGTGAGTTGACGGACCGATTGAGTGTGTTTTTGAACCGAAACGAAATGAACACCCTTCCAATAGAAAGGAAAGGGGAGGCGGTCAGTAAAAGGCAACAAAGCAGCAAATGCCATGTATTCACGCCCGACTGAGCCCAGTTCTTTGAAGCTGACAAAATCCCCTTGTTCAACAAAGCGGTCCAATAAACTCCCCGCCTCATCTTCACGACAATATCCGTATACAATTTGCATTATTCAAACTCCTTTTAAGGACATTGTTTTGCTCTTTTAAAAGAACAAAACAATGGGCTCTCTCTCAAGAGCCGTGCTACAAACTGGCTTGTGTATTCTTGTAGTAGAATACGCACACCCAAAGGGTGTGGTGTCTGGTATTCCCAAGTAACTCTGTTTAACCACTCAACCAGCATGCTTAATTGAGTAGAAAAACAGCCTTGGACGTCGCCCCAGATAAGGCTCCTGAACTTTTTAGGCATATTACGCAGGCCTGCGCCCATCTGCGGCGCTTTTTGCAATAGTGAAGGCAGCCACTCTTACGGTGATGCAGGTGTTGGTATGCAGATGGAATAATAAGCCGACGAATGTGTTTTTCGACTTTGATTTCAAAGACTGCGATATCAACGTAGTCAGTATGAATCAACATCAATGGGGATGACAATGTTTGAAAGCATCAGCAACGCACAAGGGACTTGGTTTTCGACCTATCGTGAAAGAACGGGCCAAAAGGGTTTTCTGACGTACATGTTCTGATGTGTAAGGCGGGAATGGTTCGTTATCCCACAAGGGGACCTTGGTGGACCACTTTAAGTAAGTGATGCCACAAATGAGCAAAGAGTGTGGTTATCTTCTTTACTCCCGACGTGTTCGTTTTATGGACTCAAATAGGCTAAACCACGAGTATTAGTAAGAGCATCTTTTCGTTGTTGACTAAGGTAAGCTCCGTGATGTTTTTAGCTGAGCGCCTCACTAACCCGCTCGTGAGTATAACCATAATCTAAAGCCCAGCGATGGAGATCTTCAATCGACATAGGTTTAGCGTAATAGTAACCTTGATGTTGAAAGACGCCTCTTAATAAAAGCCCGTTAGCTTCAAGCTTATTTTCAACCCCTTCCGCTACTAGATTCATTTCTAACTGCTTAGCCATTTTAATATACCCATCGAGAACAGCGGATTTTCCTTCATCAATGGAGCGTGTAAACATTTTGTCTATTTTGATAGTGTCAATATCGAAATAATGCAAATAGGAGTTTCCGCCATAACCGGTACCTGCATCATCAAGGCTTATTTTAAGTCCTAATGTTTTGAGTAAGGCGAGGCGCTGACTGGCAAACGCCAAATTTTCAATCGGTTGGCGTTCTGTCAATTCAAGCGTCAGTTTTGAGTAGTCGTGCTGAAACCGCTTTAAATAGTGGTAAAAATCGTCATTTTGTAGGTGCAGAGGAGTGATGTTGACACTGCAATAAAACTCAGCGTTTTGACTCATCAAAGACGATAAGTCGCGGTAAATGGTTGTAATGAGATTTTCTGTTGTTGGAATGATATCCCCACTTTGCTCTAGATAATGGATGAACTTGCTTGGTTCTATGACGCGGCCATCAGAGGGAAGCCATCGGAGTAAAGCTTCGACACCGAGCATTTTACCTGTTTGTGCGTCTACAATGGGTTGATAATAGGGGAAAAACTGGGCGTCTCGAACCGCTTTTTGAAGAGCAATTTCTTTTTTTGCGTGCCAATAGGAAACACATAACCAAAGAATGGTGAGTGAAATCATAAAGAGTAAAGTGGTGACCGGCCACAAGTTTTGCTTAAACTTCGAAAGCACTCGTGAGGCAGAGACGGAGGATTCAAAGGTAAGAGGAAGATAGTTTGAAGCAACTGAGTTCGAGTACAGGCGATCAGCATTGGGCAAACTGCCTATTTCAAGGATAGTGTAATTTTCTTTTGGTAAAGATAAACGAATAGAGCGTTGATGGTCTAAATCATTTTCAAGAAAAAGGTATTCCGTGCGTAATGGAAAGAGGAAGCCATATTGTCCATTCGAACCGTATAAATAGGGGGGATGTTTTGGGGTTGTGGAGAGAGAATAAATCGCTAAACGCCACATTTCCCCTTTTAATTGTGTACTGAGTAAGTTCTTAAAATTACGTTGTTCAAATTGCTCAACGCCGAAAGGAGAGCAATAGGTATAAGGTTTCTGCTTATCAAGATTAACGATGGGTATCGACATAAGTAGATGCGACACATAAAGCTTCTCTAACTGCTCTATAGTGTCAGTGGAGCATTCACCGCTAGCGACGCTGGCTTCAGAAAGAATGGGTTTTTCAAGCCCATATTTAATCGCAACAGAAACGATTTGATCGAGGTAGTCGACGTCATGCTTAATTTCATTATGAACTTGATAAAGACTGGTTGCTAATGAAGCCAATAAGCTAAACAACAGGGCCAATAACATAACACCAGTCTTATAGACCCATTGAGGGTGGGGACTGAATAAGCGGTCTAACCAAGGGTGTCTGGAGCGCATACTTAACTCTTTATAATTATAAATCCAACGAATTGTGTTGAGCTGTGAAATGTTATTATGCGGTTTAATTAACGTTAATTTCTATAAAACCTTTTAATCTGAAAGGGTAAGATCATAAAAGTGGAAAGCCGATCACTCTTTGTTAGGAAGTTTCAATTTTTAGGTTCTAAATCAAGCCTTAAAGAAAACACTGACCGTAATCTTGGGCCGCATTAAACATATGGCTTAAATGTAAGGCTTTCTTTGTTAAAGGGTCATATTTATGACAAGCAAAACAGCCCCTATCTTCTTTAGGATGCACTAAAG
This sequence comes from Vibrio sp. 10N.247.311.12, assembly GCF_041467515.1. Lineage (NCBI taxonomy): Bacteria > Pseudomonadati > Pseudomonadota > Gammaproteobacteria > Vibrionales > Vibrionaceae > Vibrio > Vibrio sp. 10N.247.311.12. Next base: position 73,484 of record NZ_JBFSUV010000014.1, on the reverse strand, counting down.
CAAACCATTGAGGGTTTTGGACATAGGTCTCCATTGTACTGTTTGATAATAACTTCGAACCCCCTATTTCATTTTTCCAAGAGGGAGGCACCTCTCCTTTATTTAAATCACTCTCGTTTGAGACTGTCCAAGATGTGCCCACAAGGAAGTAGTTAGACCAAACAGATTTACGTGATTGGTAATAATCTGACATTGCCTCGTTAAGCGCTTTTATATCTTTAGCTACTTCAGTTTTCGTTAAAACACCAACCCCATAGGGTGTTTCTCTACAGACTTGAGTAGGTTTACCAGGGAAGTAAGTATTCACTTTCTGAAAGGACATTGGGTTGAAAAATGTCCATTTACCTGATTTTTCAAAATTTGATAGGTTAGGAACATCAGCACAATCAGGAGCGTTTTCCTTGTGTTCAAATGTGGTCCAAATGAATTCAGGATGATTCCTTGTTTTTCGCACTACATGAATCCCGACCAAGCCCATTAGAACATTACTCCTTACTGCCCCGTCGATCTCAACATCTCTATGAATAGTGAAAAATTTTTCAGGGTTGTCGTTATTAGATATTAATTTCCATGAGGTTTTTACTTCAGTGGAGCCTGGGGATATTTCAAACGGTGTTTTCCCACTGTCAATATCGGCGACACATTGGCTATTGTTTAATCCGTGTTTGACGATGTCATTGTAGAATTTTTTATTGACACTTTGTTGATAGAAGACCGGATTGCCTTCTTGATCGTTCAATGGGAAATTAGAGCCGGCTTGAAGGATCTCACTTTGTACTAATCCTTGATCACCTTTATTGTCCCAACTATCGGGTATCTCTTTAAATATTCTGTCTTTCGGCATCATATTCAAGAATAAATCCGGTGTCTTGTCACTGGTATAATAAGCAAAAGATTGCCATGCAAACTGCATAAAACTGCAATTAATATCGGATTTACTCGTTTCTGTAGGCTCTTGAGGTAAGGAAGGGTAATCAATCCAAGAGGAGTTGCCAGTACAGTCAGGGGCTTCTAACTCTAACGATTTTTTATCTCTAATCTTATTTTCGTAAGAGTCATTCGATTGAAAAGCTTCCCCTATAATTTCTGTAGAATAACAATGTATTGGTGAGAGGAAAAATGAGGAAACTATTATTTTCTTTAAACAATTCATGATAATTCTTATCATTCGTATTTGTATGGGTGGCTAAAATTACAATAGTTACAAATAAAATGAATCTAAATTAGTTAATAATTTAGTGTGAATCTGGAACTGCGTGTGTGCTCTGGAATACAACATCGCATTTTTTTAGGGGGAGAGAAACTGTTGTAGAACAAGTATAACGCGGTATAAACGGAGGATTTATGATAGTCAGGGAGTGGAAAGACATTTGCCCTAAAGAGCACGGGAAAGAGTTTCTTGAACACTTGTATGTGACAGGTGTAAAAGATACATCAAGGACCAAAGGTTTTCTTGGGGCGCAAATTTTAAATCGAGATTTAGGGAGTGAGGTTGAAACTACCTTGCTGACCTATTGGCAGACAATTTTAAGCAATCAATTCAAATGTACCTCTAGAACTGCGTAAAAAGTCGAACAAGGATTCCTATTCAATATCTATAAATTAGATAGGATTTTTCAACTTTACGTGTACATTTAGCATCTTACATAAACACAAGCGGTTCTCCTGCATTCATATCTGAGAGACATGCGGAAGAAGGAGTTAAAAGCGTCAGGGATTAACGGTTCAAATGACCTGTCTTTAAATCACATTCTGTCTTCCCTGCATACAACGGAAGATAAGCTTATTGCAACCGTTGAACTCTATAATTTAAATGGTAAATTCTTATCGAGGGGTTTCGGGAAAGGACAGTGGGCGGTCGTTGGGGCTTATTTTCAAGTTTTTGAGCACATGATGTTAGAGCACCAGTTTACTACTCCCTACTTCCCATATTGAGGTGGTGCTTGAATCCGTTAGCTGTCTTTACTTTTATATACAAGATTCTGATCAGTTAAGTGCTCTATTGTTTCTTTAAAGAAAGGGAGATACAGGCGGCTATAATAGTGAGACTGCCTAATGTCGTCATCCATCCTGGAACTTCATGCCAAAAAATCACCCCCCAAAGTAAATTGAAGACCAGACCAATATAGCGGGTGACTGCTACCACTGCAGCGTTTTCATGACTGAATGCTTTTGTCAGGAAAACTTGCCCAATCAGTGAGACAATACCAATGGCAATCAGATAAATCCAAGTAATGCCCTGTGGTACTACAAATTCATCTTTCATCCAGTAACTGGATATCAGCAGAGCAGTGAAAAGAAAGTAGAAGACAATCTCGTAAATATGGTGCTTTTTGCTTAGGTGGCGAATGGTGATAGAGGCAGCCGCTGCAAAAAAGGCACTCGCCACTCCCGCAAGTGCATAAAGGTTAAACGTGTCGAAGTTAAATGGATTAACAATTAGGGCCACTCCGATTAAAACTAGAGGCAAAAGCAACGCCGCTTTTCTAGGGAGTGTTTCGCCCAGGACCAGGCTGGAAAGCAATATAACGAAGAACGGGGATAGGTAAGCCAAAATGACGGCATCCGCTAGAGGTATATGGGCAATGGCGTACACGAAAGCAAGCAGATAAAAGGCTCCGAACAGACCGCGAAGTACAAGCAATGGGATCCCCGTTTTGGAAAACCTTATATTCGCTTGCCACATTAAACATAAAATCAGAACCGTTCCTATTAGGCTTCGAAAAAAGACAATTTCAGAACTAGGAATCGTCAAACTGGCAGCTTTAACAAGTGCGTTCATGACACTAAAAATAAAAGCAGAAAATATAGTTAACGCCACACCGTTGTTCATTATGGCTCTCTCTAAAGCTCGTTTGCCCGACGCACCCAAATGAGGTATTTGTGCGCTTGAGTGTGGCATTCTTTAATCAAGAGGTTAGGGAGTTGAGACCGACTTAACCAAGATTCGAAGGTGCTTAACACACGGTTGACGCTCGGTAAGGTAATTCCATGCTCTCTGCCCAATACTTTAAGCCAGTAAAGAGTCTGTAAATCTTCTTTGGGGATCCGAGGTAAAAACAACTTGCCTTCATTCACCTTGCCTTTGGCATAGGGCACAGCAGAGAAGTTGAAGTAGCATCCATTTGCATCTGGCTTAGAAAAAGGGTCTATCAGGATCGCGCTGTATCGTACGTAAACCAAATATTCTTGCTCTATCGGTGTGAGTGACATGAACTCTTCAATTTGACTGCGACGGATCGTTTCTGGCTGCACTGGGTAGTTGTCATCATTGAGGAATTGCAGCAAGTTAAATGGGGTTCCCTTAAAGTGAAGCATTAATCTTGATATATCACGCCATAGCTCAACCAAGGTGTGAATGGTTTCAGTAGTAATCGGCCCCTCAGGGAAAAGTTTGTACATGTATTTCACTTCTCTCGTGTCACTCAATATGTGATTGAGCGAGAAAGGGGTCAGGAAAAAGGCAGGATGAACGAAAGAGGTAATGTTTCTTCCCTCGACGCTGAATCCATTTTCCAACTCGACAACATCAACACCGACCTCCGCTAAAGTTTGAGTCAGCAGACTCAGGACAACACATTCAGTTTGACTGGAGTAGGCATAAATCCGTTTTTTTACGGCTTTGGTCATGACATGAACCCCAGCTTGGCCTGTGATGAATTTGGTGGCCGCAAAGTAATTGGAAAACACCAGTACGTTGGGGGTTAAATTCAGCTCTGCAAAAAATCCCTTCACAAGCTGGTGGCCACCAAATAAGGATGAAATGAGAACCACGGTTTTGACGGCACTCAAATAAGATTTGGGTAAAGCCAACAGAACATCAGAATACGCATGAGATGGCGTGGCCAGAACCAATGTTTCCCATTGTCCGTCTATTGTTCGTAAATCTTCAAAAACCGCATTAAATATTACCTGTCCGGCCAGCAGTTCCAAAGAGGGTTTTGCAGCAAAAACATGCGCAACGCTGTCGTTGTGTAAACTTTCGAACATGGGTTGCCAACGCTCGGATGAGCGGTTTACTAACCCTAGTTGTTCGCACTGGTTTTTAATGATCTTTGCTGTCTGAAATGCGGCGGGGCCTGTGCCTACGATCAACACTTTTCCTAATGAAACAGTCACTCTGTTCGCTCCATCAAGACAGTGTCATAGATCGCGGAATCATTGAGGAGCAGTTTGGTGTCCCATCCGTCTATTAGGTGAGGGTTGAAAGGGTAATTAAAGGCGGATTTCAAACCGTTGCCAAACCGGACCAAGATCCGGTGAGAACGGTGTAGGTGAGGTTTAAGTTGCTTAAGCACTTCCCATTTATGCTCGACTAAAGAGGCGATTATGATATGGGTTGGTCGGAAAGAGACAAATTCTGTAATGAGATCTTTGCCGCTAAAAGTAGTAGACAAGTGGGCCAAGTCTAGTTGGTTCGCCATCGTCACTGCCTGCTCATCAATATCGATGCCATGAACTGTAGCACCCGTAAACTGAGAGATAGTGACCGCAGAAATCGGATATGAACCAGAGCCGATAAACAGCACTCTTGAGTGGTTTTTTATCTCTGCGCTCTTGAGTTCAATCTTTGTGTTTTCAGAAAGTTGGTGTAAATATTCACTGAGGTTAAGTGGATGTTCTTTGGCACATTGAGATTGATGCTTTTCCAACATACACAGGGCTTTTACGGTCGTTTCACGAAGTCGCTTAATTAGACGATCATGCTCAGGGGTTGCCCCCAACTCTTTGCTAATGGCCTGAGGGTTTTCCTGCAAAATCCAAGAAGATAACTCATCCAATTTTTCCTGTAAAAGGGCAAAACAATCACAATTTTCTAGACTGTAATGCGTCAAAGCTTGAATTTGAGATTCAAACGTATAGACAGCAATTAATAATTGATAGTGCTTGTTAGTCATTGTCATAATAAGTTCCCATTGCGCTTAATCAGTTTCAAGAGTTCGAACTGGGGTGACGTGGGTATGCCCATGTACGCAACAACTTACGTCCACATGAACCTGATATATTTGGCTAAGCCTTTCAGAGTCGAGCACGTCTTCTGGTCTACCGTGGTGTTGAATGATGCCGTCACTCAGTAAAAGAAGACGGTCGCAGTAACGAGCGGCAAGAGAGAGATCGTGCAGCACAGCAATGGTGATGATGTTCTTCGCTCGTGTATATTGACGAACAAGGTCTAAAATCTGAACTTGGTGCTTGAGATCTAGGGCACTTGTAGGTTCATCCAAAAGCAAAATATCGGGTTCACCGACCAGAGCTTGTGCCAATGAAACCAGTTGTTGTTGACCGCCACTGAGCTGAGAAAACTGTCTTGGGGCGAGATTTATCAGACCTAAATAAATAAGAATGGCTTCTGCTTTTTGTTCTTGTTCAAATGTGATGTTCCAACTCAGCTGATGCACCAAGCCAAGCAACACAAACTCAAGAACAGTTAATTGACAGGCCGATTTGTTGAGTTGACACAGGTACGAGAAGGATTTGGGGGGTAACCTCTGTCCGTTTCCTTCACTTGAAGTAATCTTCCCAACAGAAGGGAGGATGCCCGTGACAGCCTTGAGTAATGTCGTCTTTCCTGCGCCATTAGGTCCTAGGATGGCGGAAAACTCTCCACCACAAAAATGCGCTCCTACCTTCTTCAAAACGAGTTTTTCCCCAACCGTTACGGACAGATTTTCTATTGAAAGCGACTTCATCAGATAAACCTCCGGCTCATTAGAAAATAAAGAAGAATCGGGACGCCTACCAAGGAGGTGACGATACCAATTGGAATGATAGCGCCTGGGACAATCACTTTAGCAATAAGGGACGAGGTACATAAAAGTAACGCTCCCATTATTGCGGCCAAAGGTAAGTAGAAACGCTGATCTTCGCCGACTAATATTCTTGCTAGATGAGGAGCTACCAGGCCAATGAAACCAATGGTTCCGACAAATGACACCGCTCCTGCTGTCAACAATGAACAAAGCAGAAACATCTGTAACCTTAATTTGCTGGTCTTGATCCCCAAGGCGAGTGCGCGCTCTTCGCCAGAAGTGAGGGCAGTGAGTGCCCAAACCTGAGACAACGCGAAGAACAAACCGAACATGAAAACGGTTCCTGAAACAAAGAAGGATAACCAACTCGCTTTCTGCAGACTGCCAAACAGCCAAAAAACAATTTGTTGAAGGACTTCTGGTGACGCCAAATATTGAATTAATGACTGTAGAGCCTGGAAAAAGAACAGAACGACTATACCGGCTAAAATGAGTACTTTGGCGTCCATATTTCGGTTCCGACCAATTATGTAGATCGCCAGACTCGCGAATCCAGACGTTAAAAATGCCGCGAACGGCACGCCTAACCAATGCAAACCAAAGACCGAAAAACCGCTTAAGAAAGCTATGGCTGCACCGAACCCAGCAGCGGCAGAGATGCCAAGAGTATAGGGGCTTGCTAGTGGGTTGGCTAACAGGGTTTGCATCAAACCGCCGGCTAACCCGAGTGAGGCACCAACCATTATACAGGTGAGAGTGGCGGGTAATCGAAGTTGCCAGATAATGAGTGATGATAAGCTATCACCAGAGGGGCCACCTAGGAGTGCCTTAAGAACTTGTTCAATACTTAGCGACGATGAGCCAGTACCGATATCGAATAATGCGGAAAGGCTCATCGCCAGAAAGGTTGCCAACACAATCTTGAGCCGCTGCTTCTGCAATTTTTGATAAATCCCGCGGCTGGAATTAAGGTCAGGCGACATTCTAATGCTTTCATTCATGGCTTGATCCCACCTGAATCATGAAAGTCCCTCTGAGCTCTTGCGGCATGTAGTTCTTAAAAAAAATTTGGTGCAATTTCTTAGGATCAATGTCTTTAAATGCTTCCGGGTAAATCGATTTCGCTAGATACAACAAGAAGATGTGGTCGTAAATAGTACGAGTTCCTGAATGGTAGACGCCATAAACGTCACCATTTTGAACAGCAGTCAGTTGTTTCCAGCCAGCGCGGCTTAGGTATGGGCGGTATCTAGTCTGCACTTCTTCCATGGTGCTGTCGAAGCCAAGGAGTGCGCTGTCGCTATGCTTCGCCCAGTGGGCACCTGATATAAATATGACCTCTGGGTCTTGGCTTAACACATATTCGGGAGTTAGGTGGGCAGAGCCTTTAAACATACCATTGGCAATGTTGTCGGCACCCGCCACGGTCAAAAGGTTGCCCCACATTGTGGTCGAGTAAGATTTACCGTATTCGTTTGGTCCACCTGTGCCTGCTTCAACATACACACGGCGTGTTTCGTGGTTTTCCAAGTGTTTAGTAACACGTTGTTTTACCGTGTTTACTGCATTTGCGTATTCAGTTGCAATCGTTTCTGCCCGCTTTTCTGTGCCCATGACTTTACCAATAACACGTGCGCTAGTGACGTGTTTTTCAAGCGTTTGAGCATTGAAATCCACAACGACTACTTTGATGCCACTTGTTTCAAGGATTTCAACTTTTTCAGCAAGAGATTCATATTGCCACGCCGCAATAAGTGCAACATCAGGCTTAGTTAACAAGAGCCTCTCGAAATCAAAAGTACCTGTGTAAATAGAACCGGAGTCAATAATAGTTTCTAGCTCAGGAATGATTTTTTTATAGGTGGTCCATTGAGATTGTCGGTAATCTTTCCAAGAATTTCGAGGGAAAATAACCACTTTTTTGTAGGCATCTGGGCCCACGATTGCAAGATAGTCTTCGAAATAAAAACCTAAAAAGATGCTTTCTGCTGGTTTTTCTAAATGTACATCCCTGCCGAGTACATCCCTGAATTGAATGTCAGCAAAAGTACTTGCGACGTAGCCTAAAAACAATGCCACCAGACCAAGTACTTGCAAACAATGTCCTTTTTGTCCTTTCACTCATTCCTCTCCAAGTTAACTTTATCGTTATGTTATAACATATCTTAAATGGGAGGATCGAAAGCGAATTTAATTAGTAATTTAATTATTAATTATTAATTTTATAGGTGGAGTTTTAAAATTTCTTTTTATTTTCAATTGGTTGGAGAAAAATGTTTGAGGCGACGGATTGTCATTGCTCTTATCTCTTGAAGAGGGGGTCTTGAGTTATTTTCCACCCACTTACGCTTAAGAACTAAACATATTTTTGTTTACGTGCCTACCATCCTTCTATGCTAAGTACGTATTGTTGAGCAACTTATCGATCTAATTGTTGTTTTTATTAATAAAAAAGTGCGCCTCCTTGATTTAAGTAAAGAGGCGCCTCTCTTTTTTAAGAGACGGAAAGAGCGAGGTGTGTCATGGATTAGCGATTGCTTTCGGGATCTGGGCCTGCGTTTTTTGAAAGGTCTAAGATCGATTGCAGTTCATCTTTTTAGTTAAACAAATTTGGCTCGACTGGTCATTGACGCTAACGTTTACAATCTCTAATTCGTGCCAAAAGTAGAAATAGGTGATTACCAGGGCTTTCTGACTCTGAGTTCAAGGCATTAATAAAAACAGTCAGCAACTATGACTTCCTATCGGCTTAGAAATTTTAAAACAATCTAAAGAGAAAAATCTGTCGCCATTCTGTCGCCATAAGTAATGTTATTTTTTTGTAAATGATTGTTTTTAAGATGCTTGTATTCTCGTTGGATATAATGGCTTCACTAATCCAATCAGGCCTAGATCTAACACCAATCATTACTCACCACTACAAAGTGGACGACTTCCAGAAAGGCTTCGACATGATGCGCTCTGGTATGTCAGGTAAAGTAATTCTTGATTGGGAATAAGCTTTAGCTGAGTAACAAGATATTAGAAAGGCGACAGTTTTTACTGTCGCCTTTTTTACATCTCGGAACTCAAGAAAATGGGCGATATGATCAAGGTTCAGTTGCCCATTTTTTACAGCAATGAGTTGTTAACCCAATGCAGCAGCCTGCATGATTAGGCCACAGATGTAAGCGCCGTATGTACCGAGAGCGTAACCCAATACCGCCATTAGGATACCTACTGGTGCCAATGCTGGGTGGAATGCAGCCGCGACGATAGGTGCCGATGCAGCACCGCCTACGTTAGCTTGGCTACCTACAGCCATGAAGAACAATGGTGCACGAATTAGCTTCGCCATTACAATCATCAGAAGGGCATGGATAGTTAACCATGTAATACCAATGAAGAAGTAACCTGGGTTGTCTAAGATAGCTGTCACATCCATTTGCATACCGATAGTTGCAACTAGGATGTAGATGAACGCTGAACCTACTTTAGACGCGCCGCTGTGCTCAAGGCTGCGCGTTGATTTAAAGCATGAAGCGATCAGCGCGAACGTTGTTACCATTACGATCAGCCAGAAGAAGCCAGATGTTAGGCTGTATTTCGCAAGCTGTGGCGCGTTGGTTGAGATCCATGGTGCAATCATGTCACTGAATAAGTGAGCCAACCCTGTTAAACCAAAGGCAATTGCCGTGATCTTCATGAGATCGGTTGTGGTTGTTGGGCGAGCGTTCTCTTCTTGGTATTTAGAAACTGTCTCTTTTAGCTCTTCGATAGATGATGTGTCTGCTTTTAACCATGCATCAATCTTCTTCTGACGACCAGCCATGATAAGCAAAACGGCCATCCAAATGTTCGCACAGATAACATCAACCGTAATCATTGCAGAGAAGAGTTGGTCATCAACCTCGAACACTTCTTTCATTGCTGCTTGGTTTGCACCGCCGCCAATCCAAGAACCTGCAACGGTTGTTAGGCCACGCCATACGTCACCAGATACAAGGTCAGGGTTGATTTGGTCGATGATCAAGATAGCCAGCGGGCCACCGATGATAATGCCGACAGTACCAGTTAGGAACATGATGACGGCTTTTGAACCAAGGCCAAAGATTTTACGGAGGTCTGCTGAGATGATCAGCAGAACGAGTGCGCTTGGTAATAGGTAGCGACTTGCAACGAAGTATAACTTAGAGTTTGATGCGTCGATGATGCCTAAACTGTTCAGTAGAGAAGGAACAAAGTAACAGAGCAATAGACCCGGAACGAACGAGTAGAATTTTTTCAGTGCGCTATTTTGGCTACTTTCCGTGATAAAAACACCGCCAAGAATAACAGCTAACATGCCCATTATTACAGCATCATTAGTAATCATTATTATATCTCCTTTAAGGTGAGCGCAAAGGTCTCACTTTTTGAATTGCAGGACTATACCGACAACCGCCATTCGTTACAAATTGTAACGATAGACATGCTTTGAAATGTTTATGTTAATTTTGATGGTTTGAATTTGTGAATGTCGCGCGTTATTTATTTGATTGGTGAATGAATTGATTGGGGCTTTTGCGGCGTATTTCGATATATGCAATGTAATTCAAGCCTTAGCGAGTGGTCGCTATGAATTGGGTGGGTGCTTGAATGATAGGAATGAGTGCATATATAGCCATTTTTTTGGTGTGGTTTATGCAGAGGTGGAATGTTTCAATAATGTAAAAAGTGAATTCACTTTTGCCATGTGGTCAGAAATTAAAAATTTTAGCTAGATCACACAAATCTCTCGGATTACGAGTTTCAGCACCTGATACTTATGCTCATTTGAGGTTTTGTCGGGGTTAAATGAAAGAAAAAGCGGCTTAAATAGCCGCTTTTGATGGTTGAATAGCATGGTTATCTAGATTCTGCTTAAGACTCTTCTTCCTCAAAGCCATCTGCATAACCTTTCGGTGGAGGTGTCCAACCACGTTCAGAACGAGAGTGTTTGTCTGAACGGTCTTTTTTCATATCTTCTTTCATTGCTTCTTCAAGGTGAATGAAGATTTGTCGGTAGTTGTTGTCGTAGCGTGGGTTCTCTTCCGCTTCAGACCAAGCTTGGTAAAGCTTTTCAGACTTACGGCTCTCAACGCGTTGATAAGTCGATTTTTGCTGCTCGACGAAGAATGGGTGATGACCCAAAGAACGCAAGGCTTCAGCGCCCATTTCAAGAGCAGAATGGTAGGTCTCTGATTCAACAAAGTCTGCCCCCGCTTCTCTTAGGCGATAACTATGACCTCGGTCGAATGCGCGGGCTAAGATTTTCACTTTAGGGTAGGTGTGTTTAACGTATTTCACTAATTCAACGCTTGAGTCTTGGTTGTCGATTGCCACTACTAGCATCGCGGCTTCTTCGATTCCGGCGGTATGCAATAAGTCGTGACGAGTCGCATCACCAAAGTAAGATTTGATATTGATAGAGCGCAGCAAGTCTACTTGGTTCGCTTGGTGATCCAGAACCACCGTATTGACATCGTTCGACACCAGCAAGCGGTTAACGATTTGACCGAATCGACCAATGCCCGCAATGATAACGGTACCTTTCTCTTCGATGGTATCTTCTTCGCGGTCGTTAGATTTTTGTTCGTAACGCGGCAGAATCACTTTATCAAATAGAATGAACAGCCCTGGTGTTAGGAACATTGAAAGTGCCACAACCAGCGACAATGTTTGGACGATGTCTGCAGGTAATACGTGGTTTTGAGCTGAGAAGCTCAGTAGTACAAAACCAAACTCACCGGCTTGTGCCAAGCTCAATGTAAACAACCAACGGTCACTGTTTTTGATTTTGAAGATTAATGCCAACGTAAACAGGACTAAGGCTTTAAGAAGCATAACGCCAAGGGTGAGGCCAATGATCAAACCAAAGTCGTTGAATAGAACATCAAAATTGATGCCAGCACCAACGGTAATGAAGAACAAACCAAGTAGTAGCCCTTTAAACGGGTCGATATTAGACTCAAGCTCGTGGCGGAATTCACTGTTCGCTAAAACCACTCCCGCAAGGAAGGTACCCAAAGCGGGTGATAGGCCGACTAGGCTCATCAGTGCAGCAATACCAATCACCAACATCAGTGCGGTTGCAGTAAAGATTTCACGCAGGCCTGAGCTTGCCACGAAGCGGAACAGTGGACGACTCAAGAAGTGTCCGCCGACCACAACAATCGCAATAGATGCTGTGATCACAAGTCCATAAGCCCAACCGGGTAGGCCAGCAACAAGGCTTAACTCTTCATGGTGATCAGAAGCCGAAGCGACCGCGCTTTGTGCAGCTTCAATTAATTCTGGCAACGCTAATAGAGGAATGAACGCCAACATAGGGATGACGGCAATATCTTGGAAAAGCAGAACAGAGAAAGCGTTCTTGCCGCCTTCTGTTTTGGATAGCCCTTTTTCGTTAAAGGTTTGGAGAACAATCGCGGTAGATGACAGTGCGAAGATCAAACCGATAGTCAGCGCAATGGTCCAAGGTTGTCCGAAGAAAAGGGCGATACCCATTACAATCGCGGTCGTACCACCAACTTGCAGGCCACCCAGCCCCATAAGTCGGTTTCTCATTGCCCAAAGCATCTTAGGTTCAAGTTCAAGGCCAACCAAGAACAGCATCATAACCACGCCGAACTCGGCAAAGTGTTGGATGGTTGTGGTCTCTTCACCCACTAAACCTATGATTGGGCCAATCACAACACCAGCAATGAGGTAACCTAATACAGAACCAAGACCAAGTCTTTTGGCAATAGGCACGGCAATAACTGCTGCGACTAAGTAGATAAACGCTTGTAGAAAATATCCCGTCATTATTTAACCTCTGCCATTAGTTCTTCTACGTAGTGGTTGAGTTTTTCTGCTTTGCTGGCTTTCTTAATATTGATCTTGCCGGCAACCAAGGCCTGTAAAAGCGTTCTGTAGCTATCGACATGTTGTTGAATACGGTTTTCTTCTAAAGCGGTACGAGATCCAAAAAGCGCAAAAGGCGCAAGATAGTTCATCCCACATAAAGACGCGGTTTGTTCAATTGGGTGAAGCAGTTCTCGAATAGTGAAGTGGTTGTAGCCATCACTTTGGTAAGCATCCTTTTTACCGCCAGCAGTGATGCAACACAGTAAGCTCTTACCTTGTAACTCGTTGCCATCGGTTCCATAGGCGAAGCCATACTCTAGAACGAGATCTTGCCACTCTTTGAGAATTGCCGGTGTGGAGTACCAATATAAGGGGAACTGAAAAATGATGATGTCATGGTCCAATAGGCGTTTTTGCTCACGATCGATGCTGATCTTGAACGTTGGATATTCGGCATAGAGGTCGACGCACGTGACACCGTCAACGCGTTTTGCTTGCTCAAATAACGGTTTGTTTGCTTCAGAACGATGTTGAGAAGGGTGGGCGAATAGCACCAAGACTCGATTTTTCGACATATAGCCCTCTTTGTCCATTAACGAATAATATTTATTGGAATTATAGTTATACAATAATAGAAGAATGGTTGAACAACAACGAATTAGCCCATACTTCTTTGTTTAGATACGTGTGCTTTCTGCGTTTAATTATATAAGACACCAGTCATTTTGTGTCTTTCAGGCACAAGTAGCCGATGACTGAGTAAAACTAATTATTCACGAATAGTAAAAGCGAATGTGGGCATTTTATGTCACCGTTGGTGGGTAACGTAAATAATCCAATAACCCTACATAGAACGATAATGAATAAAGGAAAAACTATGAGCATGGACTTGCGTCAACAATGTGATTTGTTGCTTTCTGGTCATCTAGAACCGACACCAGCACAAACATTCGCTCAGATGGCTGAATGGTGTGAAACACACAATGTGAGCCATGATAGCTACGGTGATGGCGAGTTTATCGAGAGCTTTGAAAATAAGGTCGCAGAGCTGCTTGGTTATGAAGCCGCCGTGTTTGTTATTACCGGCACCATGAATCAACCCACAGCATTAGAAATTGCCTGCCAAGAGAAAAGAAACCCGGTAGTAGCGATGCATGAGTCGAGTCATATCATTCGCCATGAACGCCAAGGGTATCAGCTCCAAAATCGTTTCAACGTGCTTCCGGTCGGCAATGTATTTCGCACTTGGAATGTTGATGACTTAAAGGCATGGCCTGATGAGATTGCAGCCGCTCTTTATGAATTACCGATGCGCGAAATTGGCGGTCAATTGCCAGAGTGGGAAGAGCTTGAAGCTATAAAGCAATACTGCAAAGAACAATCGATTCACCTTCATATGGACGGTGCACGTTTGTGGGAATGCGGCGCGTATTATCAAAAGCCATACAGCGAGATTGCTCAGGGCTTCGATAGTGCTTATGTTTCGCTGTACAAAGGTCTCAATGGCCTTGGTGGTTCGTTATTGTTGGGCGATAAAGCCTTTGTCGCGAAAGCATCGGCGTGGATGAAGCGCCAAGGTGGCAATGTTTATCACCGAACGCCTTATGTGGTTTCAGCGGCAATGCAGTTTGATGAGCGATTAGAGCTGATGCCTGCTTTATACGAACGAACCAAACAGGTTTATCAAATCTTACAAGATTACCCTCAGTTTACGGTTAACCCACAACAACCGCAGGTCAACATGCTTCATCTCTATTTACCTGTGAGTTACGAAGACGGCATTATCGTGAGAGATAACATCGCGAAGAAACACAAGGTTTGGATAGGAAACCCAGCGATCAGCGAACTGCCAAATCAATGTAAGATTGAATGGTATGTAGGGGATAATTTACTGAATCTGCCTGATCATGAGCTGATCGACATTCTTGATTTTATTAACGAAGAGCTGATTTGATTACGGAAAAGTTGATTTGATTACAGAAGAGCTGACTGCAGAAGAACTGATCTAATTGGAACTGAAATGGATACAGGAAAGGGTTCTTATATCCATTTATATAGCTAGGATGTCCGGCTCTGTTACATATACTGGTTGATGTACACATCAACTAAGAACATGAACACTGGAACCGTACTGAGAAGTCCGAAGAAGACGATTGGCACCCAGTTTTTCATTTTCTTTTTAGGTTGCTCAGTGTTATTCATAAATTCGGCCTTAAATTCGTTGTTGAGTCTGTTTAGCTTTTTGGTACTAAAAATCTAAGTGTATGGTATCAAATAAATGGGTTTAGCCCTATGTAGATTCAGAGAACCGTGGTGTATATCAATCACATAAAATGTAAGTGATTCATAAACGGTTCATAAAGGTTCAACAATAATGAACCTATTAGAACAAGCATTGCCTTACTCGGCATATCAAATAAACAGCATTTAAAGATTTGGAGAATACAGAATGAAAACAATAGGAAACATCATTTGGTTTCTGTTCGGTGGCGTATTTATGGGACTAGCTTGGTGGTTCTTCGGACTGCTCGCATTCCTAACCATCGTTGGTATTCCATGGGGTAGAGCGTGTTTCGTTATGGGTAACTTCTCATTCTTCCCATTTGGTCAGGAAGCGATTTCGCGTGACGAGCTAACCAATGAAATGGACATCGGCACGAGCCCGCTAGGCGTGATTGGTAACGTGATTTGGTTCTTATTTGCGGGTATCTGGCTAGCGATTGGTCACATCATGTCAGCTGTGGCGTGTTTCATTACCATCATCGGTATTCCGTTCGCGATTCAGCACCTTAAATTAGCGGTTATCTCGCTGGCGCCAATCGGTAAGACGGTTGTCGATAAACGTGAAGCAGAAGCGGCGCGAGTAAGAAATTACAAAGGTTAAGACTACAGTTTAAGCCTTATATAGAACTGAAAAAGCACATCACATGATGTGCTTTTTTGTGCCTCGTTTTCTATCTAACGATGCCCCAATCTCACAAACACTCACTAGACATTGTTGAACAAGACTTCAAGCCTAAGGGTGATGTTGGCTTCTCCGTGTGTTTCTCGTAAGGCTCTCGTTCCCACTGGTAACGCGGGGTGACCTCGTAAAACAGCCATTCCTTCCATACATTTTCTCTATACGTTACAGACACTTGCGAATATTTGTTGTGGTTATACGGTTCGCTGGTCGCGGTTATCGTGGCGCTGTATTACAGAGCTTGGTCTTGAGAAAGGTAATGGTACAAGGTAATGCCCGTACCATACTCCCAGCCTTTGAGGTCATCGTTATAGCCAGCAAAGTTAGACCAACGCGCTAAGAAATCGTCACTCAAAGAGAGGTCAAAATCGATATCAGTGATCTCTCCCGTCTCTTTCTTCTCTTGATACACACGTTGGGTTAGCCGGAATACTGCATCTGTGGTGAGCGGGTAGGTAAAACGATAGCGAGCCTCTATTCTTGGGCGTAATGTCGCTTTGATATTGAAACTACTGTAACCCTTGGCATAGGCGTCATAACGAAGGCCAAGTGCATTTTCTAACTCTTCAGAATCTTGTGGGAAGAAGTCTAAGAATTCTTCATCGCCAACAGACTCGTAGATTAGCTTAAGCCTTTTGCTGACAAAGGGTAAATGCAGGCGTGCGTTGAGCTTGGTGGAATAATCCACGTCACCGCCCTCAGAATAGATGAAATCATTATACCAACGTACAGAGGTTCCGGCTCTGGCGTCCTCGGTAATACGGTCATCCACAAAGAAGTTATCGAACCATATTGCGGGTTGGCAAAACTTACTGTTTAGGTAGTGGTAAGCTTTTTCGACGCGCGTGTCTTCTAACGGTTGGCTGTGACACTCATCCTGTTCCTCCGCGAAGGCAGAGTGGGAAACGAGCGATGCTAATAATGAGGAGTTAACTATCCAACGACTCAATGGAACCTGTTTGTCATTCTATGTATCAATAGTTTGACTATAACTAAGCAGTTATGACAATGCGACTTTTAAAGAGATTTATCTTAATCAGTGGCTATTCAAAACAGAGACTTGAATAACATATGGCAGGTAAAGAAAACGGGCTCAGTAGGTGAGCCCGTTTGTCGATAAGTTTATAAGTGACTTAATGGCAGATTACATTGCCGCTTCGAAAATCGCAGAGATTTCTTCGTGGGTCGCTTGTTTAGGATTAGTAAAACCACATGCGTCTTTCAGTGCGTTGTCAGACAGAGTAGGGATATCTTCTAGCTTCGCACCAAGTTGCGCGATACCTGTTGGGATGTTCACGTCATTTGCTAGTTGAACAATTGCTTCGATCGCAGCTTCTGCACCTTGCTCTGGTGACATACCTTCAACGTTAACGCCCATTGCTTTTGCAACATCACGTAGACGCTCAGGACAAACTTGCGCGTTGTAGCGTTGAACGTGTGGTAGCAAGATAGCATTACACACACCGTGTGGAAGATCGTAGAAGCCGCCTAGCTGATGCGCCATCGCATGAACATAACCTAGTGACGCGTTGTTGAACGCCATACCCGCCATGAACTGTGCGTAAGCCATTTGTTCACGTGCTTCAATGTCTTCGCCGTGCGCTACTGCCGTTCTTAGGTGAGCTTGTACAAGTTCAATGGCTTTAATCGCTACAGCGTCTGTAATTGGTGTCGCTGCGATAGAAACGTAAGCTTCGATTGCGTGCGTTAACGCATCCATACCAGTTGCAGCAGTTAATGATGCAGGTTTAGCAAGCATCAACTCAGGATCGTTTACTGAGATAAGCGGTGTTGTGTGCTTATCAACGATAGCCATCTTAATGTGACGAGCTTCGTCAGTAATGATGCAGAAACGAGTCATCTCAGATGCCGTACCAGCCGTGGTGTTGATAGCGATCAATGGCATCATTGGCTTTTCAGATTGATCGACACCTTCGTAATCTGCAATCTTGCCGCCGTTAGAAGCAACCAGAGCGATACCTTTTGCACAGTCGTGTGGAGAACCGCCACCTAGAGAAACAACAAAATCACAATCGTTGTCAGTCAGCAATTCTAGACCATCGTTCACGTTAGTGATGGTTGGGTTTGGTTGAGTGCCGTCGAATACAACTGCGTCTACGCCACGCTGGCTAAGAAGGTCTTGTACCTGCTTAACTACGCCAATTTGATTCAGGATCTTATCAGTAACGATCAGACCTTTTTTAAAGCCTTGAGACTGAATGCTATCAGCAGCATCCTTCAGACAGCCAGTACCCATGAAGTTGATTGTAGGGATGTAAAATGCAGTAGACATTGGAAAACTCCGTTAATTATTATTTTTAATTTCCTACATGTTGTCGGCATTCAAGTGGTCGACCATTGATCTGGAACAACTTTGAATTCGAACTACCACTTTGTGGCTAGTCGTTGTGATAGGGCTCATATAGCAATCGTTTTCATGGTTTTTGGCTGTGTTGATTGTCAGTAATAGATCGCGATAAATCGACTAAATTAGAGACAGTATGGAGCTCTATAACAATGAAAAATAAGGTTTTTCATTGAAAACTCTTCTAGTTAGGCTGGTGTCGACGTTTTATCTGAGTCATCGCTGCATTCAATTTCAGGTTCTTGTGACTCTTCAGAATCAAGCGTGTCTTCTGACTCCTCGTCATAGTATTTGACAAGAAAAGGGGTAAGCATGACAGACGATGGTAAAAAGTGCTTCATAGTACCTCCCGGTACCTAAGTGTATTTATTGTATGGTATTGGTTTAATATGTGGCAAAATTTGCGATACATCATGACTTGTGGCTTGTTTTCTATAAATTATTAGATTTATATACAGGCTCACAGATTTACGAGTAAAGTGATTGCCAGCCTACAAGGCGAAGAGAAAAATTAAGCAAAACTACGATAAAAACAAACACAGCACTGCTCAACAACGCGAATAACAGGACAGAAAATGAAGTACGATTGGATATTCTTTGATGCGGATGAAACCTTGTTCCACTTTGATGCTTTTCAAGGAATAAAGCTGATGTTCTCCCGTTTTGGTGTGGACTTTAGTGAACAGGATTATTCGGTTTACCAAGAGGTTAATTTACCACTTTGGGTAGATTATCAAGATGGCCGCATTACGGCAGCTCAACTGAAGCACGCGCGTTTTGAAAGCTGGGCAACAAAGTTAGAGACAACAACAGCAGAACTAAACAGTGCATTTTTGACCGCAATGGCGGATATCTGTTCTCTGCTCCCAGGTGCAAAAGAGTTGATGGAGTCTTTAAAAGGCAAAGTGAACATGGGTATCATCACGAATGGGTTTACCGAGCTGCAATCTATACGTTTAGAACGCACAGGCATGACAGATTACTTTGACCATGTGATCATCTCTGAAGAAGTCGGTGTCGCGAAACCAGACGCTGAAATCTTTGAACATGCACACAAGCTTGTTGGCTTACCAGCAAAACAACGCGTATTGATGGTCGGAGATAACCCGCATTCAGATATTTTAGGCGGCTTGGATTTTGGTATTGAGACGTGTTGGTTGAACAGCCAAGAGAAAGCAGCACCAGCAGGTATTAACCCTCATTATCAAGTTAAGTCTTTAGCTGACCTGCAAGCTCTGTTATTGGCATAATTGCTTTTAGATTTTTGAGTGAATGATTGATAGCCGAGTGCAGTTATGTGCTCGGCTACTTATTTTTACCTACTGTAAGTTATCGATAGTGGTGCTTAAGTCTATCTTTGCTTTAAGCTCGCTTTGATTACCCAATGACAATAAAGAAAAGGAAGAGGTGTGTTTAAATCTCATCGCCATAGCTGCTACGGCATTGCTGCCATTCTACTTTGGAGCTGCTTAATCGCGCTGTCTCGAAGCGTATCTGAACAACTGGGCCCAATCGGTGGTGCGGCCAGCCTTTACACGGTGAGTGCGCTGTTGTTGATCTGTGTTATGGGTCTACCAAAGCTGTCACGCTTTTCTAAGTCTTACTTGCTGATTGGCGGCGCCTTGTTCGTTTGTTATGAGATCTTCTTGGCTTTGGCGTTGGGAATGGCAAACAATAGACATCAAGCCTTGGAAATGGCTGTCATCAACTACTTATGGCCAGCACTGACGGTGTTATTTGCGGTGCTGCTGAGCGACAAGAAAATTAACTGGTTGGTTTACCCAAGTATCTTCTTGGCCTTCTTTGGCGTCGCTTGGAGCATCAGCGGCGATCAGGGGCTTTCTGTTGAACAAATCGCTGCCAATGTTGCTACTAACCCAAAAACTTATTCAATGGCGTTTTTCGGCGCGATTATTTGGGCGGTTTACTGTAATTACACTCAGAAAGTGGCGAAAGGGCAGAATGCGATTGTGTTGTTCTTTATCGCAACGGCAATCACCTTGTGGATCAAATACGCATTGAGTAACGAAACCGGCATGGTGATGACAACCAGTGCTGCGATTGACTTAGTGTTGGCAGGCGTGTGTATGGGCGCAGGTTACGCGCTTTGGAATACAGCGATACTTGGCGGCAATATGGTCTTCTTGGCGACCATGTCGTATTTCACGCCTATTTTTGCGACCTTACTGTCTTCTATTATTTTGGGTTTGTCATTGAGCATGACGTTTTGGCAGGGCGTTTGTATGGTAACGATTGGCTCTTTAGCTTGCTGGTGGGTAACCAGAGACAAAAAGCCGACGGTTACGGCGTCGGCTTCTAAAAAGGTTCAATCAGAGTCTTAGTCAGCGAGAGATTGATTGGTTAGCTCTTGGTTCTTAACTCTCGACTCTTAACTCGCGATATTGAGATTCAATTGAAGCTCATAAGGCATCTTCGATAAGCGTCGCTTAAGTTGGCGGCGCGTACGTTCAATATCATCGACCGCAATCGCTTGTTGGTCGTTGGTATGAATATCAACATTGATTCGTAATTCTGGACCAACCTTAGTCACACCCATCAGCTCCAAATCTTGCTCCGCTTCTTTGTCTACCGCGACAACGTTCTTATCTACCGCATCACAAATATCTTTGTTTGCCGACATCATAAGCAGTTCGCGCATGGCTTCACGTAACATGTCGAAAGGAACTTTGATGAAGTAGAAAGACATTAGCAACATCATCATTGGGTCGGCATACACTGCGTATTCTGCAAGCGGAGAAAAAGTAATTAACCAAGCCGCTACGAAACCCGCTGTTACCGCTACACTCAGTAGCGTATCCATCTGCCACTGCTTAGATTCAGCCTGAATCAGACCTGAAGAAATACGTTTGCTCTTATTCGCGATGTACCACCAAGCGTAACCACAACCCAACACGTTGAAAATACCAAACAGAGTTGCAATAGAAGCATCAACTTCACGACCACCCGTCATTAGGGCACCAATCGCAGAGTAAAGTGAATAACCAACCACAAGCAGAATCACAACGGCTTTAATCGCAATCACAATCGGCTCGATGATAGCTCGACCGAACGGGAACTCTCTATCTGAAGGGCGGTTAATGTATTTTGAAGCAGCTAGTGACAATAAAGTTAACAGTAAGCTGATAAGAGAATAGACACCGTCAAATACTATGACCAGAGAGCCAACGAGAAGACCCAACACCAATCCGCCAATTGCGAAGCCTGATGCTAAAAGGGCTGAGAACAATAGTACTCGATTTTCGTTTTGGCTTTTC
The DNA here is from genome assembly GCF_041467515.1 of Vibrio sp. 10N.247.311.12. NCBI lineage: Bacteria > Pseudomonadati > Pseudomonadota > Gammaproteobacteria > Vibrionales > Vibrionaceae > Vibrio > Vibrio sp. 10N.247.311.12. The sequence goes on along the minus strand of NZ_JBFSUV010000014.1, from coordinate 52,283 downwards.
CTGTCACACATAATATTTTCCAGATGTTTTTGATAACTTCATTGTTCTAATAATGAGCTAACTTTACAAACTTTATCTGATGATGTTTATATGTCTTATTTAATTCGAACATATAAATCAATAAAATTCAGTGACTTAAGATCAGGGTGTGGTGTCAATAAAGTTGACGTTGAGTGTTTTTTGGTGATGGTGTGCAACTGAAATAGGATCGTTTATGATTAATAAAACACATTAGTCGCTAAGGTCTTATTGGTCTTCTAGATTTGACTGCGACTGCGATGGACAAGGAGTGAATCAATATGAAGTTTGACGATATCAGTGATAACGAGTTGTGGGTGATTGCTAACCCGATTATGGATAATCTGATGGACGGTTCAACCAAGGTCGATCATGAACAGCACTGTCGAGACTTTACTCAAAGGATGAAAGACATTGTTACGCCGGAATATTTAGAAAAGGTGTGTCACCATTATCAGCACAGTAATGGCTTTTTTGCTGAGCGAGAGCAAGTCGCGCTGTTTAGACGTTCAGACTCCATCGCTTTTGTGTGGAAACAAGCTTACACCATCGCCAAAGGCGAGTTTGTCGCCGAAATGGTATTGGTTGAAGAAGACGGACGCTACTTAGTGGATCACGTGATGGTCTTTTAGGAGTAGTGCTGTTTGTGGTTTTTCCCTTTGTTATCGACGATAAGCAATAAGCGCGAGCTAGAAATCAAACAAATAATCACTAAGCTGGTCGGCCAACCAATTCATTCCTGGGTGCTCTGCCATGCCAGCCGCGGTAAACATACAGTAGTCTTCTTGTGTTAAACCGTAGGTGTGTTTGATCACGGCAAGCTCTTGTTCACGCAGTAAATGGCGAATCAATGGCTCAGGCATTACGCCCCATGCTTCTTCACGTAGAATCGTATCCAACATAAAGTCGAAGCTAGAGAAGCCAATGTAACGACGCGAGAAGGGCTCAAGCTCAGGATTATCCTTTTCATTAAGATAAACCATGGTTGCTTGCATCGAATTTCTCAGTACTTCATCAGACACTCGTCGCATCGCACTCAAATCATGTCCTTTCTTACATACAGACATCATTCGAATCTTACCAAGCGGGTTGTAGATAATTCTTGGGTCATCGACGCGTTCGTAATCGACACCAAATGCGAAGTCGACTTGCTGAGTTTCAACTAGGTTAGCTAAGTCACCGCTCGATGCGAGAACGAAGTTGAATGAGGTAGAAGGGTACTTGTTATTTAAGGCGTGAGATAAGTCCTGCCACATTTCATCGGGTAGGGAGTCATCTCGTGCTATCCAAATTTCTGCGTTGAATTCGCCCGAAACATGCAAGCAGGTTTGTTTAATACGCGCGGCTGTCACCAACATGCCTTCGCAATCTTTGTAAATCGCTTTACCCGCTTCTGAAAGCTCAACGTGGTTTCCGCTGCGGACGAACAGCTCGACATCTAACTCTTTTTCCAAGGCTTTAATCGACATGCTGAGTTTGGTTCGGTTGCATTCTAACTGGCGTGCAGCTTCAGAAACTGATCCTAAATCAGCAACGGAACAAAAGGCTTGGACTTGAGAAAGGTTCATTTCATTTCCATATTGAGCGGGGGTCGGTGCATATTATCTGAATATTGTGCTGACTATCTTAGAAATAGTCCATCTTTGCATGATAACTCTATGACGAATTGACTAATTTGGTTTACTCTGGTGAAGTTCCGAACCTACAAGAAGTAAAGATGGAGGCCATGATGGCGAAACAATGGGACGAATACGCCGTTGATTGGGATAAAGATCCCGCAACCGCAGTATTCGCACAATCCGTATTTGACCAGTTAACACAGCTCGTTGATTTAAACGGAACCCGTGTCCTTGATTTTGGTTGTGGTACAGGACTACTCAGCCAGAAAATATCTCCTTTAGCAAAAGAGATCATCGCACTTGATATCTCTGAAGGGATGATTGAAGAGTTAGATAAGAAAGAGTTACCTAACGTTGAACCGGTAGTTGATATTTTATCGCGCGGACTTGCAGCGCAGCATCCAGCATTCAGAAACCAGTTTGACCTAGTGGTAGCCTCTTCGGTGTGTGGTTTTATCCCGAACCTACAAGACACAGTCAGTCTGATTTACACGCTGCTTGAAAACGACGGTACGTTTGTACACTGGGATTGGTACTTGGAAAGCGACAGTGAAGACTACGGTGTAAGCCAACAGCGCTCAGAAAATGTATTGAGTGCAGCGGGCTTTGCAGTAGTTGAAGTCTCTACACCGTTCTCGATTGACACTCCACAAGGAGAGTTAAAGGTATTAATGGGTGTTGGACGTAAACAAGCGCTTCCAGATCTGTAATCGTGTGTATGCCTTGAGCTAGCATTCAGAATGCTCATTTAAACTACTAAACCCACATTAACGACTCTAACGTCAGTTATGTGGGTTTTCTCTTTTTGGCGCTATCGTTTTAAACAGAACGAATTAGCGCTTTCTCATTTCTTCACTACTAACTCTGGTTTCTCTATTTCTCTATTTCTCTATTTCTCTATTTCTCTGTTTCTCATCTCGCTCATAGAAAACTCAACACCGCTAATTTACAAATTATTTATTTCCATTTTGGAAATGTAGTCTTGCATACATTTCATTAGTGGAAATATAACGGTGAGATATAAAATAAGCCCATAACAACACTAAGGGTTTAATCATGAGCCACCAATCTGCGTCATCTACTTCTTCACCACTTTCAGAGCAACAACAACGCTTTAGCAATATCATTTCAGATGCCAACCTGTCACCAAAACAGAAGTCGAGCTATCTTGCCTTAGAAGCTGAAGCCAGCTTACCGTATATGCCGGTAAGCAAAGAAGTAGAGCAAGCCTTACAACAATGTGTGCTGTGTGACATGTTTGAAGGGCACGCCCCATTTAAGCCGCGCTATGTACTTCCAGATTATTCTAAATACTTACATCAAGGCTCAGAGTATTTAGAGCTTAGCGCGGCAACCAACTTCGATGAAGCATTGAACATGCTTACCATCCTTTACCACCATGTTCCGTCTGTCACTTCAATTCCGGTTTACCTAGGTCAGTTGGATGATGTGTTGATGCCTTTCGTGGGCGACTTAACAGAAGAGCAGGTATACCAAAAGATTAAGCTGTTCTGGATCATGTTGGATCGCACACTGCCAGACGCCTTTATGCATGTGAATATCGGCCCAACAGACAACATTATCTGCCGTACGATTTTACGTGTAGACGCTGAATTGAAGCAGATCGCGCCAAACTTAACCTTTATGTACGACCCAGCCTTGACACCTGATGATCTACTTCGTCATGCGGCGAGCAACATCTGTGAATGCAGTAAACCACATATTGCAAACTATCCAGCGCATGCCGAGGCTTACGGCGATAAGCGTTTTGGTATTGTGAGCTGCTACAACTCTCTGCCGTTAGCGGGTGGTTCAAACACCTTGGTGCGTATGAACCTTAAGCAAGTGGCGTTGAAGTCTGAGGACAGTGCTGATTTCTTACAACAAGTATTGCCGAACTACAGTGGCATCACGGTTGAGTTGATGAACGTTCGAAGCCGCTTCTTGCATGAAGAGTCTAACTTCTTCGAAGGCTTCTTGACCAAAGAAGGTTTGATCGAAGAGGATCGCTTTGCGCCAATGTTTGGTATTTACGGCATGGCGGAAGCAGTCAACATCTTGTTGGAGAAAGAAGGTCAAGCAGGGCGTTATGGTCACGATGAACTGGCGAATCAGCTTGGTCATCGTATCTCTGAAAAGCTGGCTGAGATCGTTGAACGCTCTGAAGTGAAGTATGGGTTAGAAGGTAAAGCTCTGCTGCATGCTCAAGGCGGTATTAGCCTAGATGAAGATGTGACCCCGGGTGTCCGTATTCCTTATGGAACCGAACCGGATCCTGTCTCTTACGTTCGTGCAACCGCGGGTCACCATAAGTTCTACACCTCGGGCATCAGTGACATTCTGACCATCGACGAAACAGTGAAATCTAACCCTGAAGCGATGTTTAACCTGTGTAAAGGCGCGATTCAAGCGGGTTACCGAGAGTTCACGGCTAACGTTGCATCAAATGATTTGGTTCGTGTCACGGGTTACATGATTAAGCTATCTGACATTGCCAAATATGACGAGCAAGGCTCACGCACCAATACCACCTTTTTAGGTGCCGAAGCTGCGAAGAACACGGGCATATTAGAGCGTAAACCACGCGTGGCGAGTTTAGAGATGTCGCCGACATACGAATAGCTTTAACGTGTGTTATGCGTTTCGAATACGAACAATGTGAATTATGAAAATTTCTGATCTAACAACTCAAATGGCTAGGGTTAAAAATAATAAGGCAGAAAAACAAGCGAAGGTCAGCCGTGTGCTGACCTTTTCTTGTGTTGATGGCCCGGGAAACCGCTTGGTGCTGTTTCTTCAGGGCTGCAATTTTGATTGTATTACTTGCCACAACCCCCACACAATCAATCACTGTAACCATTGTGGTGACTGCATTAGCGGCTGTCCAAGCCGTGCTTTAAGCATGGTTGATGGCAAAGTGAAGTGGGACCCAGCAGCTTGCACCAACTGCGATAAGTGCATTGATATCTGCGACCATAAGTCGAGCCCGAAAATTACCACAATGACGGTCTCAGAGGTTCTGGAGCTTGTCAGGCATAATCAGTTTTTCTTGAGTGGCATTACCGTTTCTGGCGGTGAAGCGACCATGCAGTTGCCGTTTATCATAGAGCTATTTCAAGCGATTAAAAGCGATCCGCAATTGGCACACTTAACGTGTTTTATTGACAGTAACGGCTCGTTGCCTCAACAAGGGTGGGAGCGAGTATTACCTTACCTTGATGGCGCGATGATTGACCTAAAATCATGGCAATCTGAAACACACCAATGGCTAGTAGGTAGAGGAAACCATCGAGTATTTGAAACCATTAACTACTTAGCAGATAAAGGAAAACTGCACGAAGTTAGGTTGCTACATATCCCAAATAAAAGCGATCTTGAGGACGAAATTGAACAAGTGGGGCGTTACTTGAAGACTCTACCAAGTGATATTCGAATTCGGCTGAATGCGTTTCAGCATCATGGTGTCATTGACGACGCGTTAGATTGGCCGAAATGCACCGAAAAACAGATGCAGAGCTTTCACGATAAGCTCTACACCATAGTTCAAAGACCGATGCAAACTCCTGAGGTTTATACCTAGTCTTTAGATTTCTTAGGCGGTCAATTAGGCTTCTAAGAACGTTAACTTTCTAAAGATATTAAGTCTCTAAAAATATTAAGCTTCTAAAAACAGGTCACACAACCATTTGATCGCTTGATCATTCATGTTGGGTTTATTCCACACCAAGCTGTACGCCACCTTACCGTAATCAAAAGGCAAGGGCTTGCTCACTAAGCCCTGAGCTTGTTTAGCATGCTCAGCCCACTGTTTAGAGCAAGTGAACAGGAAAGGTGTGTGGTGACACAACACAGCCGCAGCGCCGAAGTCCGCGACCGATATTGCCATCTCTCTTGGTTGGTGGCATTGAACCAAGTTTTGTTCAAAGTAAGGCTGAGACAGTTCGTTATCTAAAATCCCAATGTGCTTGTAATCTAAGTAGCCTTCTACCGTCAGTTCTTGCTGAGCGAGAGGGTGGTGTGCGCCCATCAAACAAACCATTTCATCTGGAAGAATTGTTTCCCAAACCAGCTCTTTGTTATCGGTCGGCGGCTGAGATATATCATGAGGCAACAAGATCAAATTGACCTTGCCACTGAGTAAAGCATCGAAGCCGAGCTGTTGTTTCGAATAGATGTTGAGCTTCGCGCTTGGCGCGAGCTCAGTGGTAATTTTACTGATCTTTGAGGCAAATACTTCGAAAGTACTTTCACGCATCGAAAGTGAAAAACTGCCTTGGTACTCTTGAGGGGTAAAACTCTTTTGATGAAGCAGTCCATTCATGCTTGAAAGAATTGCGTGAACAGTGGGCGCTATCTTCAGAGCAAAGGGAGTCGGGATAAGCTTGGTACCATCTCGATAGAAAAGCTCATCATTCAGGATGTCACGCAATTGAGACAGGGTTTTGCTTACACTCGAAGGGCTGACACAGAGTTGCTCTGAGGTCTGAGTGACGCTGTGGGTGTTCAGCATAATATGAAGCGCAGTGAGGTGCTTAAGGCTCACCCTAGATAAGTGTAAGTAATCCATTTATGACTCACGCATTCAGATTGGCTTGTGATTTTGCATGAACGACAAAATCGAACAAGCCAAATTGGATAAAGGTTATTTACGAGCTAGCTTATGGTGCGCTCGTGAAAAGTGGCCTGCGCAAAATGCGCCCACAATCGATAGTTCACCCGCTAAACACAGTGCAGCACAAACTTCAGCTAGGGCTTGTGATTTACCGTTACCATGCAGCCCAAGTAAATCTAAACAGGCTTTTTGACTTGGCAAGCCAGTACCACCGCCGACAGTCCCCACCATTAGGTTAGGCAGTGTCACGCTAGCGTATAAACCGCCTTCTTTGTTGAGTTCCATACGCGTCATACCAATCGCTGACTCGGCGACACAGGCCGCGTCTTGGCCACAAGCGATGTAAAGTGCCGCCAGTGCATTCGCATAATGGGCGTTGATACCGATAGTGCCGCTCAAAGCGCCACCGACTGTGGTCATTTGGCCAAACTGGACCATCTTCTCTGGTGTCGTGTGTAGGTACTTCGCGACAAGCTCTGCAGGGATATTAACCTCAGCAGTTACCTTTTTGCCACGAACGCTGCGCAAGGTTTGGGTATTGGCTTTCTTATCGCCTGACAAGTTGCCATCAAGGAAAGCGTGGTCAGGCTTAACTGGCGTATTTTCGATGATGTACTCAAACACGGCATTGGTTGCGATGGTCACCATATTCTGACCAGAAGCGTCTCCGGTTAGAAATTCGAACACCAAGTAAACATGGTTACCTTCGATGTTGATATTAATGTCGGTCAGCTTGCCGTGTGATGTTGTTGATTCTGCCAAGATCTTGAACTGGTCATACTGAGTCACAGCCCAAGCCACAAACTGTCCGGCTTCAACTAATCCTTGAAATGCAAAGCCAGGAGTACGTGTTACGCCTTCATTGAGCAACATAGCACTTGCGCCACCACAAGCCGTAATCAGCTTAGAACCACGGTTATAAGACGCGACAAGCGCAGCTTCTGTGGTCGCGAGTGGTACGAGGTAATCGCCCGTAGCAAATAGGCCATTGACTCTTAAAGGGCCAGATATTCCCACAGGGACTTTAACGGTGCCAATAAAGTGCTCAATGTTTTTCTCATAAGCTTGGAACTGACTTTGTGTATGAGGGTCGAGCAGTTCTTGCTGTGAATCTGCATTATCGAGCGCTGTCCAGCGACGTGTGAGATTCTTTTCTGTCAGGTAGGGGCTAGGAGTCAGCTTATTTACTGGCTTTTCAAAATGAGGCTGAAGCTTTTTTTCTAATGCGTCTGCGGAGATGTCGCCTCCTAAAATAGAAACATAGTCACGGCGATGCAGATTTAGTTTTGGCATAAATAGTATGAAGTAAAGTTTGTGCAGCAAATTGGTTTGCGCTGATTCTACCGAGTAATAAACCAGAAACAAGCGCCTGATATAATGAGTTACAGTTTGTGTGGTTGTTGAAGCAAAAAGCAGCGAAGTTTCGCGAAATATAGGCTGTATTTGAGCGAAATTTAGATATGAATGTCGAGAAGGCTACCGATGGCTTCGTTTTGACGATCAACCACACTTGCACCAACGCGGTTATAACTTGCGCTTTGTGTCAGTTTAATCAAGGAATCGGTTGAAGATGAAGCAGGTTCAGGTTCTTTGTCTTTAAAGGAAATGGCTTGTTCAGGCTCTATTTGATTAAAGCTGAGATCGCTAGCTTCGAAAGTGTCGTCGGATTCTAGAGCGTGTTTGGAGGCTTGGTTGAGCTCGATTGCGGCTTCTTCAGCCATGTTGGTGGATTGCTGAATAATGGCGTAACCAGATTGAATACCAGATATCGACATATCAGAACCTTTTATTGACGTATGAAATGAGTCTAGGCGGACGATATTTTGAGCGCAATGGTGAACAGATGAAATTTACGGTGAAAATGTGAACTTAAGCTAAAATAGTGATGTCTGTCTATTAACTGAACAGGTCATTTAGCGCGTTTAATTCTTCATCAGTAAGCAAAGAAGGCTTCTCTGTTTCAAGGTTGCCGTCGATCTCACCCTGAAGTGCTTTTAATTGTTGTGGGCTAAGAAGCTGTATTTGCTGCTTAAATGCTTCAAATTGCTGTGTATTCATAGTGTGACCTTTGTTCAAATCAATATGCTCTTTAGAGCATAGTCTACTGATTCAGGAAATCAAACAAGATTAAGTGAATTTTAAATGATGTTTGAAGTTTCTTGAAACTAAGACAACTATAAATTCCTGTGGTCGTTTTTTGTCCGAGAAATGTTAGGAAAAGTTAAGGCTTGGTCAATCAAAGTCAGAAAATTCCTACAATGTAAAAACGCCTTCAACCCTTGTGGCACAAGGGTAGGTAAGTAATTTCTCTACCCAATTAGGGGTATGGGTAAAGCAATGTATAAATATTTGTGATGATCAAAAGATAAGCAATTGGCGTTATCTTTTTGTTTTTACGGTATTTTGTTTGTTGCTCAAGAAGCTTCTGTTTCAAACGACTTGTCGATCTTAACCTTAACTGCAAACTTGGTCGCTAAGGTATGCAGTTCTGGAAGCATTCGATAGATCAAATGGAGCTGTTGTAGAACCATTTTGACAGAATTCTCATCTTCTTCTCGCCATTCACTCAAACGTTTATCCAGCTCCGGGTCATAAGCGTTTTTCACTTCACAATGCTCTTTATGAGAATAGAGTTGATCATTTAGAGCGTCGAGATGCTGGTGGATTACTCTGTGCGCATCTAGCACCAGTTTGTGTGTCGCTTCATCATCAATACGCGTTCTGTGAGCACCCAGAGCCGAGATATAGCTAAGTAGAGCATGATTGAGTGTTAAGAATCGGAAGCTCTCATCTTCAGAGGTGCGGTACTTACCCGGTTCAACCAACATGCTACTGATCGCGGCAGTCAGGTTTGCATCATTATTATGCGCACTACGTCGAGCGATACGATAGTTTAGGCTATCTTTCTTACCGACACGGTATTGGCCGATGATCTGAGCGAGATAGTTCTTATTGGAATCGAGCGCATTCGCCATCACTTTGTGCAGTCGCTTCGACTGCCAATCAGGTAACACATAAATGACAGCAAGCACGGCGAGAGCACAACCAATAAAGGTATCCGCTAACCTTGGCAATACTACCGCGTAGCCTTCACCTAATTGGTTAAAGCAGAAGAGCACAAGCAGTGTGATAAAGCCGGTCGCAAACCCGTAGTTATTGATTCGAAACGCAAAGAACATCACGCCACTGATCACAATGAACACTAATTGGCTCTCTTGCGACGGGAAGAAAGTCAGTAACGGTACTCCGATCAATAAGCCTGCGACCGTGCCAATGACACGCGCCGTCAGTTTTTGACGGGTTGCACTGTAGTTTGGCTGACACACAAACAGTGTCGTCAGTAGAATCCAATAACCTCGTTCGATATCAAAACCCTGGATAATCCCGTAGCCCAGCGTCAAAGTGATCGCCATGCGAATCGCGTGGCGGAATAGCATAGAATCGGTGTGCAAGTTAGCTTTGATCTTGTGCCACATTGCCGTCAAAGTATGAGGGTTGGTATCGTTCAATACACCTTCTTCAATCTTCTCTGCATCTGGGTTGCTGATATTTGAGAGCTGTTTTTCAACGGTTGCTAGGTTATTGAATAAGTAATCCAACTGGTTCAGCAGTGATTTCCACTCTGGGTTGTTCTGTTGGTGCAGATGATTGAGCGAAGACATCAGCTCATCGAGTGCCAATACAGATTTGTCACCATGCTGGTATTCAGCGCCAACTTTCAACGAGCTCGCCACTTCTTTACACGCAGTGGCCTGCGCTTCCAGTAGATACTTAAATCTAAACAACACGTCAGAGCGCTCAAAGTGTTTTGCTAGCTCTTGATAGCGATAGTGGCTAGAGCTGACGCGTTCATGAATATCTTGTGCGATGAAGTAGGTGTTAAGAAATCGGTCACTAGGGCCGTCAATGTGTCCGCGCTTAGAGCGATTAAGCAGCGTCGCTTTACACATGTTGAGTGCGTTAACGGTACTCGCGTTGAGTTTGGCTTCAATGATTCGGTGTGGCTGGGGAATCAAGTCAGAAACGGGGTAGAAGAGTTCCGCTTTTGAATCGATGTAGTTACCGATTTGATCGAATACCGTGGCTAAGTTTTGCTGCACGGGTTGCATTGGCCACACTATCTGCCAAATCATCGACATGAAGTAGTACCAAGCGGCGCCAGTTAACAGTAGAAGCGGTTGAAACCAAAGGTTGGTGCTCTCGTGTGCACCAAGCATGGTATAGATGGCAACCAAGAGAGAACCAAACGCGATACTCGCGTATTTAGGGCCAATTGCCCCGAGAATGATAAAAGAGAAGGTTGAAACAAAAAGCCCTATCGCGAACAGCCAAGGCGTATCGAAGAGAAGCTCAATAGAGAAAGCCGCAACGGCGAAACAGATAAAGGTCAGCGTGAGTGCTTTCAAGCGCCCGGTAAAGCTGTCATCACTTTCCGCAAGAGCCGCAGCAATAACGCCTAAGATCAAAGGCGTGATCAGTGTGTTTTGTCCATAATACCAAGCAGGCACCACCACGCCGAGCAGAGTGATGAGAATTAATACGCTGTAATTTATGGTTTTATTCGCCCAATAGAGGCGTAATTTGGCTGAAAAGTCCACAGTCGCTCACTTGACACACTAAAAACCATAATCCTAACAGAAATCAAGCACAAGAATTTGATACTTATCCATAATTGCCCGTAGGTGGTCATGAAAGCGTCGATAAGATATGAGATATTATTAATTCTCATTGCATCATGATATAAATTCAATATTCCCAATTAAGAGCACACTCCAATGCAGCTAAGCGCTAACAAGACTGCACAGTTTTTTATTCAAAATGAATATCATCAGGTTGAACTTGATGGTCCACGCTTGCTGTTATCTTCAGTAGGCAGTGAAGAGCGTATCCCATTTACTATTTGGAGTGGCAAGATCGCGATAAAGCGCGGATTGTTCTGGGGATCGCTACAATTTTTTGCTAATCAACAAGATGGAACACAGCGCAGTTGGTTAGTACAAGGCTTACCTTGGGATCAATGCCGTCAATTTGCACGCGCGTCAGTTAGTGCTTATCAGAAGTGGCACGACACTCAATGTGAACAATTGGCTGAACACGTACCTCAGTGGGAAGCTGAATTAACACGTCTTGAGCAATTACCAGCCTTTCTACCGCATTCTAAGGTCAACACTTGGGTTGATATGGTCAACTCAGGCTTAGAGAGTATGACAATGACGCTAGAAGAGGCCGCACAACGCATGCCAAACCGCATCGCAAGAATGCAGCCATGGTTATCTGAAACGGAAATCAAGCAAGCTGAAAGAAACCAGCAATGGCTAGAGACCGAGCGAAAAAACTGGGAAGTGTTGTTTGCGCAATGTGAGTCGTCACCACTGAACTTATCGCAGCAATATGCGGTGTTGATGAATGATGATCACAACCTTATTTTAGCGGGTGCAGGCTCGGGTAAAACCAGTGTTCTAACGGCTCGCGTCGCGTATTTACTGCAAAGCCATCAAGCTCAAGCTGAAGAGTTGCTATTGCTCGCTTTTGGTCGTGAAGCGGCAGAAGAGATGAAGCAACGTCTCGACAGCAAAATTGGTTTATCAGCAGAGAAGGTGCAAGTCAGCACTTTCCACCAGTTGGGTTTAAAGATACTCAATCAAGTTGAACCCGAACGTGTGGTTATTTCTCCTTTAGCGCTCGATGACAACCAACGCCAAGCATGGTGCATTGATTGGTTGAAGAAGCACTGGATGACACCGACCAACTTTAAACGTTGGCAAAAGCATTTGTCTAAATGGCCAATCGCTTATTTAACCGGTGACGATGAGCTTGGTAGCCACGTTTCAAACCTCAAATTGATCGGTTGGCTTGAAAAGCAGCTAGAACAGTTGAATGCGTCGGGTTTAACCAAAAAAGAAGTACAGCAACAGCTGATTGATCACCGAGACTATGCGCGCCTCAACAGCGAGCTTTCACTGTGTTGGCCATGTGTAACCGCGTGGCAAAAGGAGCTGAAAGAACAGAATCATATCGACTTCTCAATCATGATCAGCCGAGCGACTCAGTATGTCGAGAAGGGCAAGTTTATCTCACCTTGGAAGTTCATCATGATCGATGAGTATCAAGATATCTCACCTGATCGTCTTGCCTTGGTTGAAGCACTGTGTAATCAGTCTAAAGCCGAGCATCAAGCCTCTATTTTTGCAGTAGGCGATGACTGGCAGTCGATTTACCAGTTTGCAGGTGCGGATGTGGATTTGACCACGGGCTTTAAGGATCGTTTTGAAAGCTCGACCATTCATCACCTAGATACGACTTACCGCTTTAACAATCAGTTAGGTGCGGTGGCTAATCGCTTTGTACAAGAAAACCCAATTCAGATTCCGAAAGAACTGAACAGCTTCAAGCAACAGAAGCAGAAGGCGGTGTACAGTGCGCCAAGTAAAGAAGTTGAGAAGATTCTTGATCAACTGAACCGTCAATCCAAAGGCAAAACCAATAAATCGGTGCTGCTACTTGGACGTAATCATTACCACAAGCCAGAGTTGTTGGAAGACTGGAAGAAGATCTTCACTTCCATTGATATCAAGTTCATGACTTGCCACGGCAGTAAAGGTAAAGAGGCGGACTTTGTCATTATTCTTTGTGTTGACGAAGGACAGTTCCCGACCAAGAAGAAACAGCTGCATATTGATGGCGCATTGACTGAATCATCAGACGCGTTCCCTTATGCTGAAGAGCGTCGTTTATTCTATGTAGCAATGACGCGGGCAAAAGAGAAAGTATGGATCACGCACAGTGGCGACGGCTCTGGCTTTGTGCAGGAGCTGCATGGTTCTGATTACCCAGTTGTTCGTAAAAAGTGATGTTACTTGACTTGATTGTCTAAGATTAGATCTTCAATCCCTGCCCTAATATCACAAGGCAGACGCATAAAGCATAAGGAATTTGCTATGGAACACGGCTCTATTAACTACATTGAATTTGCTGCGAAAGACATCTCAGCAACTAAGGCATTTTTCAGTCAAGTGTTTGGTTGGAGCTTTGAAGACTATGGCCCTGAGTATTCTGCGTTTGAAGGCAAAGGCTTAATGGGCGGCTTCTATTTGGCGGATCTGGCGTCGAATACGGATAATGGCGCGGCGCTGATGGTTTTTTATAGCCAAGATCTTGAGCAAACCGAGCGCGATGTAATTGATGCTGGTGGTCAGATAAACCGTGAGATCTTTAGCTTTCCCGGCGGCAGACGTTTCCATTTCAGAGAGCCAAGTGGCAACGAGATGGCAGTGTGGAGCGATAAATAGAGAGACTCTCGCACTGTTTTATGATTGAACTGTTTAATGTCTGAAAACGAGACATAAAAAAGCCTGCGATAAAATGCAGGCTTTTTAGTCTGTTCAGTAGAGAGCACATTTAACGTGCGATTACGTGCGCTCAGCTAGGTACGCTTCGTAGTCTGGGATCTCGATGATTACTTCTTCTTCAAGCAGTGAAGAGTTAAACAAGAAATTAGCGGTAGCGCGGTTAGTGGCCACAGGAATGTTCCAAACACTTGCGATACGAAGCAGTGCTTTTACGTCTGGGTCATGTGGTACAGCATTAAGCGGATCCCAGAAGAAAATCAGCATATCGATTTTGCCTTCAGAGATAAGCGCGCCAAGTTGTTGGTCGCCGCCCATTGGGCCGCTGATCATGCTCTTGATTGCTAAGCCTGTCTCTTTACTGAGTAGAGAACCAGTCGTGCCCGTTGCGTAAAGGAAGTGCTTTTGTAGTTTTTCTTTGTTCTCTTTGACCCATCTTAGTAGCTCAGGTTTGAAGTGGTCATGAGCGACCAAAGCGATATGCTTGTGTGTTGGCATAGTGCGCGTTGTTTTTTGCATGAATGTTCCCTAAATTGTTGTTTCGTTTTTATTGTTTTGAGTTCTTCAGCCAATATAGCACTATGGATTCACACTGAATACCGGACGAAACTCAGAAGGTGACAATGAGTCGGCGATAATTTGATCTTTGAGAGTTGCAGGTGTCAGCGCTTCGATAATCGGTGCGCTGTGTTGCTCGTAAGGTTGACCGCGTAAGTAACTCGTGGCTTGTTTTACCGACAAGCGACCTTGCTCAACCATTTTATCGGTTGGCGCAAAAAGTACCTTGTTACGGAGTAAACCACGGTAGGTTCCGTGACTTAGGTAACTTGAGATTAACCCAATATCTTCGGTTTTATCGGCCGCTCGTAGCTCACTGATCGCTGCTTCAATCGCGACGGCACTTCCGACTATATATTGGATATCAGGTTCTTCTATCACCTGCTGTACTAGATTTCTTTGAAGTTCTTTATCGTTATCTGCCCAATAGCTGATCGCAATTTTGATATCACTCGACTTGATCGCATCATAAAACCCCAGTGCTACAGGCTTAGTGCCGCCACTCGCTTGTGGGCCAAGTAACAGGGCGATAGGTGTTTCGCCTGATCCTTTCGGGTGTCGTTTCGACAAAAAATCTCCGACTTGGTATCCCATTTGGTACCAATCGACACCGACCGTACCTTTTAATACCTTCTGTTGTTCTTCATTGACGGTTAACTCATTTACCGTAGCAAACACAGGCGTCGAGCCAACCCAATCGCTGAGATTGTCATGATACGCATCGGGTGAAACCGTACCTAAAATAATCGCATCGGCTCCCCATTGTGTGCAAAGCACCAGTTGCGAGGCTTGTTTGGCCACGTTGGGGTAACCGCCAGCTTCCAATACTCTTAGCTCAACTTGCTGCTTTTCTGCTTCAGAGATCATTCCATAGTTTACCGACAACCAATAAGAGTCTTTGAGGTGCGGATAAATGGCACAAATTTTCTCTTTGTGTGATGTGGCTTCGGCTGGTTTTATTGGGCTCAAAGGCTCGCTAGCCCCTGCGACAGTGGTCACTGAGGCCAGTAGTGAGAGAAGAATTATTGAAGCGAAAGGTCTAGATAGCATGAATTGCCGTTTTATTGGTTTTAGATAAGAAACACTGCAAAATATAGCGTATTCTGCATGGGTAAAGAAGAACGTTTTAAGGTTTAGAGTTTATGTTGTTAGCTTCAGCGAGTATTGGACGCAAGCTGCTGGCCTCATTCTTAGTGATGGCACTGTTGGTTCTATTGTCTGCATTGATCGGTGTTTCTGGTTTTAGCTTTGTAGCCAAAACGGAAAGAAACGTCGTTGATTCGGCGCTTCCTGCCATGATCGAAGCTCGTCAGGTTTCTGAGTTGAGTAACCGTATTATTTCGTCAGTACAAACACTTTCTAATGCGAGAAACGAAGCTGAAAGAAAAGAGGCTGGCACCGTACTGTTTGACCAACTTGAGTCGCTTCTTCAACATATCAAAGAGCTTGGTGTCGACAGTTTCGATTCTCAGCTCCTCAATAAACTCGAAAACAATGTTCAAAGCGTTATTAACACACTGGCTGAGTTGGGTGTGTCGGTTGAGCGTAAGCTTTGGTTAAGCAAAGAGTTGTCGTCTCGTGTCGAAGAGATGCGCCTATTGGCCGAAGAGCTAGAGCAGTTGACGCGAACCCAAGTTTTGAACACGGCTACCATTGCGGTTGCTAACGTCACGCATATCTATGACCTGCTAGAAACCAAAGAAACGGATAAAGCCTACCAAGCCTTAGATGCGCTTGTTGAGGTTGACCTTGATTTGTCTGAGCGCCTACACGAATTGCATTTGCTGGCGTTCAAAATGCTTAACCAAATTGAAGAAACGCAAACCGTTACCAACGTAGAGCGTATTCATCAAATCCAATCAGAATTTGAATCCAACCTAAGAATCATGGCGCGCCGCGTTAAAGCGGTCGAAGATCCTACTCGTTCAGCGCAGATGTCTCAGCTTCTAGAAGAGCTCAGAAAACGCCAAGTCGTGTTCGATATTTCATTAGAACAATACGAGAACACCAAAAAGTCAGAGTTTCTGATGCAAAATACGTTGGAGCTGTTCTCTCAGCTGAATACAACGGTTAACCAACTGGTTGATGATTCAAACCGCAGTACCAAAAAAGCGGTTGATGAGCTGACCAGCACGTTGAATTTGGCTCAATGGTCACTGTCTGTGATTTCGGTTATTGGTTTGGTTATCGTTGCATTTATCGTGTGGCGAGTGGTGTATATCTCGGTTGTTAAACGTCTTACTGAATACTCATCGGCCTTGATGTCTATCGCACAAGGTCGCCTGAATATTGATATCTCGGTAAAGGGTAATGATGAGCTGGCTCATATGGGCGAGGCGATCATCACTGCCAGAAACACCGCGCAGGCGCTACAAGTGGTTGCGGTGGGTGAAGCAAAGGCGAAACGCGAACTTGAAGAGCACAAAGAACACTTAGAAGAGTTGGTCACAGACCGAACCTACCAGCTGCAAAAGACCAATGAGAAGCTGAACATCGAGGTAGGGAACCACGCTAAGGCTCGTAACGCCGCAGAACAAGCAAGCCGCGCAAAATCCGCTTTCCTTGCGACGATGAGTCATGAAATACGAACGCCGATGAACGGTGTATTAGGTACTGCAAGATTGCTCAAAGATACCGGGTTAGACCCGCTGCAATCCGGCTATGCAGACATCATTAACCGCAGCGGTAAGAACCTACTCGCGATTTTGAATGACGTGTTGGATTACTCAAAGATTGAAGCAGGGCATTTAGAAATCCGCACTGCTTCGTTTGATCTTCATCAGATGGTTCAAGATACCTACCAATTGATGGAAGGGCGTGCCGCTGAGAAGAAGCTGAACTTTGATTTCCATATTGAAAGTGATGTGCAACGCTATTGGCGTGGTGACGTAACGCGAATCAGCCAAATCTTGAATAATTTGGTCGGTAACGCGATTAAGTTTACGGAAAGTGGCTCGGTCGATATCTTTATCAGCTTAGATATCGAAGATGAAAATCGAGTGATGTTTGAAGTGTCAGATACAGGTGTCGGTATTGATGCTAGCGAACAAGCTTGTCTGTTTGATGCCTTTACCCAAACCGATAGCGGTCGCAACAAAACCGGCGGCACAGGGCTTGGATTAGCGATCAGTAAAAGCATCATGTTGGCAATGAACGGGGATATTGGCGTTCATTCTGAAGAAGGCGAGGGTAGCCAGTTTTGGTTCTCACTGCCACTTGAAGCCGGTGAGAAGATAGAAACGAAAGTACCGGTCATTGAAGCGTGTATTCGAGCTAAAGTACTTCTGATTGAAGATAACCCCGTAAACTGCATCGTTGCTGAAGGCTTCTTGCATAACTTGGGGCACGAGGTTGTGATTGCGACAACCGGACAAGAAGCGAGAGCCATATTCAGTGAGCAAGAGTTCGATATTGCGCTGGTGGACATTAACTTACCCGACTGCGATGGCGTCGAGTTAATTCAACAACTCAAAGACGATGCGCTTCAGCATAAAAGTGAAGAAGACGTAATTCGAAAAGTACCCCCAATGATCGCAGTATCGGCTCATGTGTTTAACGAAGAAGTGGAAAGCTATTTGTCGTCTGGCTTTGATGGATTCTTACCTAAGCCGTTAGAGAAGGAAGCATTATCGGAATTGATTGTTGAGCAGTTGGACGGTCACACGCTGTTGCTGCCTCAGCCGGATCCGTCAGATGCTGTTTGCTGTCAGCTAAACTCTAAACCTCAGGAAACCGAGCTAGACTTATCAGCATTGGCATTTGCAAGCTCGACACAACGAGCAAACCAAGACGCGGAACATAATCAAGGAGAACCGATTGTGCAGATGATTAACCCTAAGATTATCAAAGACGACTTGGCCATTCTCGGTCGAGAAAAAATAGTGCAGATTGTTGGGTTGTTTGACCAAAGCAGCCAAGTCACTCTCGATGAACTGATTGTGGCAAGTGCCGCTGACAACGCTCGTGAAATTAAGTCTTTAGCTCATAAACTGAAAGGGTCTGCCGGCAGCCTAGGATTATCTGCACTGTTTGCTTTATGCCAGAGCATTGAAGCGAGCGAGGATCCATTACTTCAATATCGCGATAATGCAGACTCATTACCTGAATTGGTGAAAGACTCGTTAGCAGCGCTCCGAGAGCAACTATAGAGTGGCTATTGGGCGGAAAGCCCCAAAATAAGAACAGAAAACAAAAAGCAGGCTATTTCTCCGTTTTAATATGAAGAAGTGACCTGCTTTTTTATTGTCGAATAATAATCTAAGTAAGGCTTTCAAGGAACGGCTCTAAGCCATCTTGATATGTCCAGCAGCTTTGATCTTAACGTGAACCATATTGCCTTGTAGGTAGCTTAATGGAATCTCGCTGCGTTCAATGATCGCGACATTATCGCTGCATGCGCCAGCTTCAATCGCCAGTTGCTTTGATTGCGCTTCCAAGCCCTTTAAGGTCTCTTCACGTGATGCTGGGTCAATCGGTACGATCTTATCGAATTGACCTGATATTTCACCCAACGCAACACCAATCGCATTAGCCACTTCAAAGTGCTCAGGACGAACCACTTGGCTCACACCTTCAAAATGATCTGGGAATAGGGCACTACCACCACCAACCATGATTACGGGTACACTCGCCGCAGAGGTCTTCATCTTATCGATGCCTTCTTCAACATCCGTGACCATTTGTTGATAAATCTTGCTTGCTTGTTCGGCTGAAACACCAATCTCATCACTCAGTTGATGTTCTGCCTGCCACTGCATTTGTCCTGTTTTGAGTGCAATATCGGTGAGCGTAAGTTCATCACCACCAAAGCTACGCGCCGTTTGCGTCAAGGTATGGCCAACACTTTCTGGGCCTAGCTCTATACGCTGCTGTTCAAAGCGAACCTTGGTACCACCACCAATGGCTAACGCCAAAATATCAGGCATACGGAAGTTGGTTCTCACTTCACCGATTTCTACTGCTAAGCTCGATTCTCTTGGGTAGCCGTGAGTCAGTACGCCGATATCAGACGTAGTGCCGCCCACATCGACCACAATCGCGTCTTTTAACTTAGTTAAGTGACTCGCTCCACGAATCGAGTTTGTTGGCCCACAAGCCACGGTAAGAATCGGGTACATCAATGCGAACTGCTGTGACATCAGTGTTCCGTCGTTCTGACCGAAATAAGGCGTGGTGTGGATTTCATGATTGATGAGTGCACTGCAAAAGCCGTCAACGAATCGTTTTGCTGTACCTTGTAGAGCCGCATTGAGGATAGTGGCGTTCTCACGCTCTAAAAGCCCTAAACTGCCCACTTTATGGGATAACGAAAGGTTCACTCCCGGAAGTTCTTGTTGAATCCACTCTGCTGCTTGAAGCTCCTGGTCGCCATTGACGGGAGAGAACACTCCGCAGATAGCAATGGAATCCACTTGGCCTTTCATTTTCTGGCAAAGCTCGCGGATCTCAGACTCTTGAATATCGGCAATTAACTGGCCGTCGTATTCATAGCCGCCGTGCGCTTGGTAGAAGTGCTGACCAAGCAGGTTTTGCCACGCTTCACTCCAACCACAAAGGGGCGGGACGCTATCACCACTGGGAAGCGCTAAGCGAATCATGCCGACTCTGTCTAAGCCTTTTCGTTCAACGATTGCGTTGGTGCATTGAGTCGTGCCAAGCATCGCGTGTTTCACTTGCTGACCATCAATGTTTGCTTGGTTTAATAGCGCAGAAATCGCGTTGTCGATCCCTGTTGAAACATCATGTGTGGTTGCGGTTTTTACTTTGGCAATCACATTTAAGTCTGCGTCGAGCAGCACACCGTCGGTATTGGTGCCACCTACGTCAATGCCCAAACGGCAGTAATCAAGCGTAATGTTTGTCATGCGACTACCTCTTCAATGCAGACTTTAGTTGTTCAATGGTTTGATACTCGACGGTGTAGCCAAAGTAACCCGGGCCCGCGACTTCAATACCTTTGTCAGTGCGCCATTTGGGGTCGCAAGGGTAAGCGATCAGGTCGATGCGCTGCCCGTAACGAAGTTGTTCGGTTGTGATTGGCTTACCCGTTTCATGATCCAAGATCGAAATAAGATCCGGTGTTGATGCCAGCAGGTTATCT
The DNA here is from genome assembly GCF_041467515.1 of Vibrio sp. 10N.247.311.12. Taxonomy (NCBI): domain Bacteria; kingdom Pseudomonadati; phylum Pseudomonadota; class Gammaproteobacteria; order Vibrionales; family Vibrionaceae; genus Vibrio; species Vibrio sp. 10N.247.311.12. The sequence goes on along the minus strand of NZ_JBFSUV010000014.1, from coordinate 32,030 downwards.
TGGCTCATGTCTGCGCGGCTTGTACCTTTGTGCGCGAGAAGTAATTCGTTTTGGAACTGCACAAACACGTTATCGACGCCGGTATCTTCAAACTGAGCCAGCTTTTCAATCACGACACCACCTGTTGCAAAACCACCATCGGTTTCACGTTGAATATCAACAATCTTGCCACTGATGATGGTATGGCCGCCGACAATGTCTAATACGGCCTGTGTGCCACTTTTATTGTTGTCGTTCGCCAGTCTAATCGCTTCACCAATCTTCATTGCTTGGGTCAGTGTTGCAGGCAGTGCGCTGCGTTTTAGGTTCTTACCGTTCATTGGGTAATCGCACATTGCTGCAGAGCCACCCATCTGTTCGGTAATTGGTCTCGCAAACTTTTCAGACCAAATACCGTCAATCGGATAAAGCGTGACGACATTGCCACGCTCATCGGCCAATGTGTTTGGTGCAGAAGGGAGACCATCAAGAAAGAAGGTCACCATCTGAGCTTCTGGGAACGCACGTCCCATCGCATCACAATCGATCACAGGAATGCTCTTTTGTGCTGCAACGAGAATTGGAATCAATGAATTGAAGCCGCCTACTTCGATAGGAAACGTTGCCGCCACTTCAGTGCCGAGCGCTTTTTCCATCGCTTCGAAAGCAATCAACATTTGATCTTTCGAATTGAGTTTCTCTACTGCGACGGTTGGTGCGCCAATCATTGAAGAGGGCACTGTCATCCAATCGTCTTGCACGTCTTCTAAAGGAATCATGCGTACAGGGTGCTTTGCCGTTGCAATGGCTACTTTCGCCATCAAGGCACCGCTGTATGGGTCACCGCCGCCGCCAGTACCTAATACCGTCGCACCCAGCGCGATATCATCAATCATTTGTTCAGTAATAATCACAACTACTATTCCTTATCACTTGAAGGAGAAAGCTTCATTAGGGCGAGGTAAATCACACCAGCGGCAAGAATGCCGTCTAACGCCGAGATGCTGGTGAACGAAAACAGGTTGAAAAACTCTGGTGCAGTACAAGCGCTGAATGCAGTACCAAATGCCCAAGAAGCCAAGCCTTTAAACATCCAAGCTGGAACTTGTTGGATGTTCTCAAAGCTCATTTTTGTCGAATCTAAAACATAATATTGAACGATGTAGACACCCGCAGCAGGCGCAATGGTTACGCTGAGTAGCATTAAGAAGTCGGTAAACTTGTTCACCATGCCGAGTTGAGCGATACCAATGCCGACGATGGTCATGATCACAACCAGAACAGGGCGCGGAATCTTAGGTAGAACCATCGACATGCATAAGCCGCCAGAGGTTAGGTTGCTACTGTTGGTGGTCCATTGTGCGAATACCAGTACTATAATGGCCGCCATGCCTAAACCTAGGGTGAAGAAGACTTCGACTAGGTCGTCGGTGCCGGTCATTTTGGTCAAGATCAATGCGATAAGAATGATGGCACTGTTGCCGACGAGGAAACCGATACCCGCTCCTAAAATCGCATCACGGCGTGTTTTGGCGTAGCGAGCAATATCAGGTGCAGCAACCGCAGCTAGAATCCAGATAGACATAACAAAAGAGATGGCTTGGCCAAGCGTCAAAGGATCTTCAATCGATGGCGCTGCGCCACCTTGATAATCAGCAGCCATAAACAAACCGATGGTAATCAACGTCACCATCAATGGAACAGAATAGGTACTGAGTTTGCCTAAAGCACGAACGCCATAGATAGCCGTCATCATCATTAACACACTGCCGCCAATAAGAGCGGTGAGGTGTGAAATTATGATGTCGTATTTCGCCAGTGCATCGACCATGATGAAAGCGAAGAAATCAGCCTGGAATGCGAACCAGCCGACTAATGAGATGCCGTTGATGAAGCCAAGAATTTTACCGCCGTTACGGCCAAATACCGCGCTGCTCACCAGCGGGGTAGACACGCCAGCTTGAAAGCCAATGTTGGCACACAGCATCGCGATGATCGCCAATAAGCCTGAACCAATAAACGTGGCAAGCAGTGCGTCTTCAAAACCAATACCGCTGCTTAGAATCGAGCCGAGAAACAGTCCCGAAATGTCGATGCCGATTGCCAACCAAATAAGGCTGATGACCCACCAAGATCGTTTGGCCTTCTCGGGAACGGGTTCCAACTCGAAGTCATCTATCTTTTTGTGGCTGTGTGTTGCTTCGGGTTTATTCACGTAAGCTTCTGCCGCCATATTGCCATCCATGCATTGTTATTCCATAAGTGTGAATAAAGCATACTGATGTATTTATTGTTAATAAATGAATATAATCAGATGTAAACATAACAAAAAACAAATGTGAGTGGCAAAGTGAATTCAAACAATAAGTTAGATAAAAGAGACCTGCGAAGATTAGAGCTTTTTTGTGAAATTGTTGAGCAAGGAGGCATCAATCAGGCGGTCGCCAGCACTGGGATTAGCCAACCTGTGCTGAGTAATCAGCTTATTGCCTTGGAAAAAAGCTTAGAATTAACATTATGCCAACGTGGACGACGTGGTTTTAAGCTGACTCACGAAGGTGAGCAAGTGTATAAATATGCGAACCAATTGAATTCGACCTTAACTGACTTCGCTTATAAGTTACGAGGTGTACAGACAGAACTCTCTGGGCATGTGCGAATTGGATGCTTGGATAACACCGTCACTTTGCCCTATAACCCACTTCCTAAAGCGATCGAGACGTTTTACCAACGCAGTAACAGTGTAGAGGTGAGTGTTGATGTTGGCGATTTCACTCAGTTGAATGAGAAGCTAGCAAAGAACCAGATTGATATGATGATAGTGGTTCTAGGGTCACATCAAAAATCAGCGTTTCAACATAAATACCCACTGTTTGAAGAGCACAGTTATCTGTATGCGCGCAAAGATCTGGCCGAGAAGATCATGGACAGGGATTTCTCATTGGATGGCTGTCGCATCAACATGGGCGGCTATGCCAAAGACGAGATGTTCCGATTACTGAATATCGAGCAGTACGATTCCGTAAAGCCTTTTGATGGTTGGCATGTCGAGTCGGGTGTAATTTTAACCTTGGCCGGCACACACCTGAGTTTTTTACCGTCTCACTTAATCGACCGTGGCCATTATGACCAAGCCTTGATTCCGCTTCAGCCCGAGAAATGGAGCCTCAAGAGCCAGTTTTACGTGGTGTTGAAGCAACCTGTGGATTCCCTTTCTCCCGCCGCGCGTGCGTTTTTTGATGAGCTACACCAACCGGAAGCATCGGCTTCAATATAGAGAACTCGTCGCTTCTCAATAGCACTTAAGATACTTTCCTATATACAAAAAATCCTCTGCCAAGACAGAGGATTTTTGCTTTTATGCTTTATGAGTGAAAACTAACGGTTCTCGAAGCGGTTGTAATCCAACAAGCCAAACTCGATCGGTTGGTCTTGTTGATACCAACGATGCACGCGATCACTGAATGGCCAGAACTCGCTAGAACTGCGTCGTACCGCAAACTTGTCTAGCAGCGCCACGTAGTCCTCTTCTGCGTTTAAGTTTTGCAGCGTTTTAACCAGAGCAGGAATCTCGCTCTCCGTTAATGACAGGTAAGCCGCAGGGTAGCTACCGACAACGCCTCTTACGAGGGTTAGGTCATCATTGGCGTAATCACGGTTACCTTCTTCATTAAACAGGCTCGAAATGTTGCTGTGAGCGTTGTTGTGAATCATGGTGAACAGTTGCTCTTCGCCGTTTTCGCCTTCAATCATGATCATCACTAATTGAGGCACATGACGCAGGCCTTCGCCCTTTATCAAATTCACTTGGTTAAGCAGTGCTTCATTCTTCCTACCAAAACCTGTTTCAACAATCTCAAAGCGATTATCGAGAACAGGTGCGAGCTTATCTTTGATCATATCAAGCAGTTCGCGTTTCGGATCGGCCGTTTTGTAAACCACGCTGGTCGGCTGATCAAAAGGTGCAATGTTTCGCTGCAAATAGTCACTCAGTTGTGCGCTTTGGTTCTGGTACCAACTAGAGTGTTCAATGTGACGAACGTCTTTAGGAAGAAGGCTTAAGAAGTTACTCTCACCTTCAAGACGCAAGAAGTCCATGAACATGCGTGTAATCAGCTGGTGACCAAAGTTGCCGTAAACATCGAAGCCTGCAACGAGAAGATAATGAATACGCTCTAGAAGAGCATAATCAAGAATCCACGCAGTCTTAGGTTGCGTGCCAACTAACCCTTGTACAACAGAGGCGCTATCGAAGTGCCTAAAGACGGTGAGAGCAGCATTCGGGTTGATGCCATCGCCATCCCAAATGATGCCAGTGTCTAGGTGGACGCCACTCTCGAACCATTGGTTAGTGAAGTCTGATTTCGCGTTTAGGTATTGCGCTTGTTGCTTTGCGTATCTTACCCAGTTGGTCACAGGTACGGTGTTACTTTTTAGTTCGCTAGGTAGCTTTAAATTTTTCTTTTGACTTGCGTAGAAGGCGTTGATTTCCGGAACATCGGCTTTCTCTGGGTCGATGAAGAAAACCCAAAAACGGTCGTTAATTACGTTCAAGGCAAGTTGACCACGACACACAGGTCCTTTGATGTAGGCCATGATGGTGTTTTGCGCGTTATCTAACATGAAGTTGAAGCGCGAGTTTACTGGCAGCGCTTCAAATGATGTCATTGGGTTTGCTGAAACATCGATGTCGTAACTAGGTAGTTGTTTTACTTCGTAATTTACGTCGACAAACCAGGTATTCCACTTTTGTAGACGCTCTTTATTAAGTGCGAAAGGCATGTGCGTTTTGTCGACGATAGTGCCTTGTTCTGGAATCAGACGGTAGTAAACACTGTCTACTTTTGGATCGTCATAAGGGCGACGAGTCGTGATGCGTTGTACCGCTTCACCTGGTGGTGTTGCAGAGCGAACAACAGTAAAGAAACGCGTTGGTTGAGCTAAATCAGAAAAATAGACATGAGATAAAAACAGGTGCTCGTAGATATAACGTGCTGAAAGTTGACTCTTATTGTCGCTCTTGTTTAAAAAGCTTTCGTAGACATTAACGAGCTCTTGTTCTGCATCAGTCAATGGAATGTGGTCGTTCATTAACGCGCCATTTTCCAACCAACTCATTAAAGTCGCGTATTCTGTTTTGTCTAAGTTTGGCATCCCATAAGGCATCCCCCAAGTTGGGTAATCTCTCTCGTATTGGGCGTACTCTTCAATGGTTGGGCACTGTTGGTCGCGATCGATTGAAAAGTCGAAACCTTCAAGCCGGGTTTGATCGGGCAGAGGGTGATTCTCTTTCTGAATCAACATGCGAGAAACAAGACCAGCATCGAGGTTAGCCGTTGAGTTCTGCATACGCTCATTGAGGACAGGATGAAAATCCGCATCGCGCCACTCTTGCGTGGTTAAAGCATCTTCAAACAAGCGAGTAGGGGCTGATGCCGTTAAGCGGGTGCCTTGATAAACGAGTGCCTTGCTCGCGCCTCGGTCTATACCTTCCACTGAAGACATTTTGAGTTGGCAAGGGGCGTCATAACAAGCGTGACAAACCACGCATCGGTTATCAATGATGGGCTTTACTTCGTCAATGAAGTGCTGCGCTTGAGCTGAAAGAATAGGTGCTTGGCGATCGCGTACTTGTTGTTCACCAAACAGTTCGTCGAAGTTTAAACCCGCGTAGACGGCACAACCTGAGAAGACGCTAACAAAAGCTAAAATGAAGAGTTTTTTTAAATTCATACGTATTTAAATATTAGGCATTTTCTATAATTATATCGAAAATGATTGAAAATGCTCATGTTCTAACAATTTTGTAGACAAGATCTTGATGGGGCGAGTGACTTGTCGATGCGCGTCACTCGCTAGTGCTCAGAAATTGGTGTTTAGACTTAGCTAGATTTAAGTCCCAAGAGCTAAAAGCTAGCAGTTAAGAGTTAAGAGTTAAGAGTTAAGAGCTAAGACTCATTGATTGACGTAACAAACAGAGAAGGGGACAGACAATCGCTCAAACTCTTTGATCCAGCGCCACTGGTTGTCTTGCAGTTTATCGCCAGGGCCTTTGACTTCAATCCAATGAAACTCATCGCCCTTGAACGCAATCAAATCCGGCATCCCAGTTCTAAATAGCTTTAAGTCACTCAATATCACTTTGAAGAGGTCTACAACCAAGGCATTTGGAATTGAAGCCATGCCGTGTTCGATGAGTGCTTTAGGAAAATAATTCCAATGAACAAAGGGGTTCGCGATACCTTGCTTTTCATCGTAAGTATCAAGAAAATGGTTCAGCCCATGTTTGGATATCGTTTGAAACACGGCTTCAATCTGTTCGGCTCGCTTGTCTACGAAATCTGAATGGTACAGATCCAATGGTCGATGTTGGTAACGATTGATAAAGGCGCCTTCAACGTCTGCGAAAATGACATCCCAGAAAGCCAAACCAAACAAGCCACACAGAAAACTGTTTTCTGAAAAGTAGACGTCCCAACCTTGGTTCTCAAAATGCTGCTTTACCGCAAGCTCGACTCGAGTTTGGCTGAGGTCTAATTCCAGTTTTAACTCTTTGCAGCTCGGCTTTATGGTTCGTGAAACTTTGTGCTCCTGTTTCCGTAGCAGCCGGTCTTCAAGCTTAATAGCGATTTCCAACTCTGACACATCCGATGGAGTAGCTTTCATTTGCGTGACAATGTCACACATTAAGTCTAGCGTACCTTGCTTATCATAGATGCGTGCAAGTCGTTCTCTGCTCGGAGGAAGTGTAGATTGTCTGAACCAAAAGATAGCTTGGTCGTTTAGATTAAGCCTTTCAAGATCGCGAGCAATATCATTGATCAAACGCGATCGTTTTCTGGCAATACTTCTGTGTTCTGATTCTTCAGGAATCGCATTTAAAAGCAGTTCCAGAAACTCGCCATCTTTGCGGTCACCTTCTGAATACAAGCGTTGAATATCGCGCATCTGGATTAATTGATTGAGCTGATCCCTAGAGGTGAAGAAGCGGTGTTGCTTGCTTAATGGGTAGTTCTCAAAGGTGTTTAGCCCAAGGTCGCTTAACACGAACTGACTTAAGTCTTGATAGGTGTTGGCAAAGAACAGCAACAGTAATACATCAATCACTTGAGATTCGATGACGTAAATACAGTCGAAAGAGAGGTTTTGAAATTGATCAAAAGGTTGCTGATCAAGCCGTAACAACAGCTCGTCTTTCTTGGCATTTCTATGGCTCTTAAGGGCGGGGAATACACTCAACAGCTCTGGTTTGGTGAGCAAGTGAAACCCGAGCTCGACCTCACTAATGGCGAGGTCATGCTGTTCTTCGGGATGACTCAACCCAATGAAGCCTGAGCTGTTTAGCTCTTGCAGTACGGTCTTTAGATCTGGGATCTCAACATAGTTGAGTTTATCGCTGCGAAACCAACGGCCTTTACGAGAAAGCAAACGAACCATTAGGCATTGGCTTGACACAGAAAGACGTTTGTATGCGGACAACCAACGACATTCATCATCACTCAGAAGATCGGGGTAGAGTGTTTGAGCGTGTTCAACCAGTCGATTGAAGTTGTCGAGATAATAAGTGGGGGAGAGCTGAAGAGTGGTTTCGGTCGTCAATGGAGAAGTCGCTTGATACAAAAAGAGCCTAACCCTAAGGTTAAGCTCTTCAGTAACAAATTCAATCTTTTCTGTTGATTAAGCTTGTGATGCTTTTAGTTCAGCAACTTTAGCTTCAGAGATTGGTTTAGTGATGATTGCTAGAACAATACACACTGCCATCATAACTGCAGAGATTGTGTAAGCTAGGCCGTAACCTTCGCCGTTTGACATTGAGAAGCCAACAACTGCTGCACCGATAGCGCCGCCGATACCCCATGCCGTGTAAAGCACGCCGTAGTTAGTACCGTAGTTTTTCAGGCCGTAGAACTCAGCAGTTAGTGTTGGGAATACTGCTAGAAGCGTACCGTAACCAACCGCTGCGATAGCCGTACCAATGATTAGCGTGAATTCAGAGTTGAACGTAGCGAATAGAGCCATGTTCGCGCCTTGAAGGATGAACGCTAGAAGTAGAGTACGTACGCCACCGATTTTATCTGCAAGCATACCCGCAGCAACACGGCCGCCTGAGTTGAATACTGCAAGGATAGACGCTAGGTAAACTGCGTTTGGCAGGTTAGCTTGAACGCTAGCAATTGTAGTGATGTTACCGATGATCATTAGACCAACAGATGCAGCGAATGCGTACATGATCCATAGAGAGTAGAACTGAGGAGTCTTCAGCATTACTTTCCAAGTTAGGTCTTCAGTCTTCTTAACCGCTTTAGGAGCTTGGCCTGCTTTTACTTTAGGCTCAGCTGGCGTGTAATCCGCTGGTGGGTTGTTGATTGTTGCTGCTAGAGGTACTGCGATTGCAAGTACACCAACACCAAGAATCATAAAGCTAGTTTGGATACCCATGCTGTCGATTAGCGCAGAAGTTACTGGTGCTAGGTAAATAGCCGCAAGACCGAAGCCTGCTGCGATAAGACCGTTAACCATACCTTTCTTAGAAGAGTGGAACCACTTCATTGCTGATGGAGACAGACATGCGTAACCGAAGCCGATACCTGCACCTGTTATAATACCGAACGTGATGTTCAGCATCATAGGCGTTGTAGCGAAACCAGAAGCAATCATACCTAGGCCTGTAAGCGCTGTACCTAAGATAAGGATCTTACGTGGCCCCATACGGTCTTGTAGGATGCCCGCAACAAGAAGAGAAACAGAGAATGTGATAGTTGCAATAGCGTAAGGTGAAGATGCTTCAGCAGCACTCCAACCAGCTTCAGTTACTAGCGCTTTGTTAAATACACTCCAAGCATACAGGATGCCAAGACAAAGGTTGATACAGAAGCCTGCTAGCAGGATACGTGTTGCTTTATCAATCTTGCTCATTTTTATTCTCAGTTTTGTCATCGGTTAGTGGAGAGCCACTTAACTAAAGACGGGTTATTGTGATTGTTTCTTCAAAATTAGTTTGCGTTTATCAACAGATAGCGCAAAAGAGCGCGGATTATAACCAATTAAAAAGTGATTGGAATCTCTTTTTCCATTTTTGGTAAATTAAATTCAATTTGTTAATAAGTTGTTTTTCATTGGTTTTTGAAATGTTTTTAACACCTCTCTATTTTGTTCTTTTTCGCTCTGTCTTCTTATTATTTCAGGGATTTTGAGGTGATGGTTTTTGAATAGACGCGTATTGCGTGCTGATATCACAGAGTTACAAATAATTTTAATTAATTTCCAAGGTTAAATTTGTGTAACAAAATAAATCGTAACAGCGCTTTGCTCATATGAGACAAGGAGTAACGGAGTTTTATTAAAAACAGAATGTTAAGCAATTGTTAAGGGTGATTTTTGTTAGTACTTTTGCTTACATTTTGTTCGATTGGAGGGGTTGTGTTGTCCGTAAAAAGTGGGAAAATAGTATGCAAACTGAGATTCCAAATTTGAAAGGATGCGTTTCCAACTTATGGTGAGGCGAGTATTATGAAACTGTTTTTAATTTTATTGATGTCAATTTCTGGTGGTGTAGCGGCAGCTGACCATATTCACTCTTTCCTATTCGGCTTCTATGTTGCGGCTCTAGCAGTTGGTAGTTGCTACTGGCTTGCATTCCGCAGTACGCGTTTCCCACAGTTGGCATTAGTGCTATTGATGTGTGGCTTTTTTGCGAAAATTGCAGTTACTGTTATCGGTGTTTCTTGGGGTATCTCGAACGATATCATTCAATCGCCGTTCATTTTCTCATTGTCATACCTGTTCTTCTTAGTGGTTGTGTCTTACGTTTGGTTTGCATACCGCGATAAATTGACGCTAAAACAACGCGCTAAGAAGGTAGAAGAGTCTCGCAAGCAAGCGGCAGCATAATTCGATTTGATTCTTAAAAAGCCTTCTTCGGAAGGCTTTTTTGATCCTGCCTACCTGAACTCTATTATGTGGTTATGACGGCAGATAAAAGAAACCCCAGTATGGTGACATACTGGGGTTACTTGTTATGTATCTATTATCTAGCAGTTACCATCTACCAAAGACTACTCTGAAGGTGTGTTATTTCTTCATCATCTTAGCGAGATCGGCGAACGGGTTGTGTGTCGCTGACTGATGATCATCTAAACTCGCTTTTGCATCCACACCATAACGCTCATGGTCAGTGTATTTTGAATGCTCATGATCGTGACAGTACAGGCACAGTAGCTCCCAGTTGCTGCCATCTTCAGGGTTGTTTGTATGGTCGTGATCCACGTGGTGAACGGTAAGCTCTCGGAGGTTTGAGTAAACAAATTCGCGCGCACATTTACCACAAACCCAAGGGTACAGTTTTAGTGCTTTTTCGCGGTAGCCTTTCTCTTGGCGAGCATACGCTGCACTCGAACCTGTGAAATCAGAAGACATTGCCAAATCCTTATCAATTGTAATACCCCGATTTTATCACAGCTTTCTTGAAGCTGTCGGTATGTCGTTCGTAAAATCATTGCTAAATGATGCAGTGGACTTATCGATATTAGATTGAAGTTTGAATACAGACTTACCTTCTACACACTAACGCTTAAGCGGGTTATGTCTTTCTGGAATAAGCCATGCTTAACAGTTTGAAAATAAATCGTATTCAGGGGTTTTAACCGCAGGCATGTGACCTAATATCAGTTTGTGAGACCCTATATTAATAAGGAAATATCATGTCAGAACAATACACTCCGCCAAAAGTTTGGGTTAACGATACTGCTGGTGGTAACAAGTGGGCAAACATCAATAGTCCTGAATCTGGAGCTCGCTTTGATAAAGAGCTTCCTGTTGGTGACCATGCTTTTCAATTGTATTCTCTTGGCACACCTAACGGTCAAAAAGTCACTATCTTGCTGGAAGAGTTGTTAGCGGCGGGTGTTAAAGAAGCTGAATATGATGCGTACTTGATCAACATTGGTGAGGCTGATCAGTTCTCTTCTGGTTTTGTTGGCGTGAATCCAAACTCCAAAATACCAGCACTTGTCGACAAGTCTGGTGACGAAGACGTGAATGTATTCGAATCGGCATCTATCTTGATGCATCTAGCAGAAAAATTTGGTCACTTCTTACCAAAAAAAGGGGCAGCAAGAACACAAACCATTAACTGGTTGTTCTGGGCACAAGGTTCTGCGCCATTCCTAGGTGGTGGTTTTGGTCACTTCTACGCTTACGCGGATGAAAAGCAAGAGTACCCAATTAACCGCTTCGCAATGGAAGCTAAGCGTCAACTAGATGTGTTAGACAAGCAACTTGCTAACAGCACTTTTGTTGCGGGTGAAGAGCTGTCTATTGCAGATATCGCGATTTGGCCTTGGTACGGTAACTTAGTACTTGGCAAAATTTACGACGCAGCCGAATTTCTACAAGTTGAGTCTTACACCAACGTTGTGCGCTGGGCGAAGCAGCTAGAAGCGCGTGAAGGTTTCCAACGCGGCCGAGTGGTTAATCGTTCATTTGGCGAAGAGTGGGAGCAAGTACCAGAGCGCCATTCTGCAGAAGACATTGACCGAGTTTTAAAGCTTAAGCCTTAGTTCTTTTTTGAACGTGTTTTTGGCAGATATACCCTATCGGTCTTAATGTTAATGGCTAATTGAAACGCCATATCTCAATCGAGATATGGCGTTTTTCCGTTTTAAGGTAGGGAGAGGTTTTGTAATTGGAATGAGAGTCTCAATTATCATTTTGTTTTTCTTATTCAATCGCTTATGAGTAATGGTCTTTGTGGTTAAGACAAAAAACAATAGTCATCGAGGTGGAGTAAATCTATAAGATAACGGTCCACTTTAAATTACGACTAACTTCGCTCAATGAAAAAAAACTTAATTGCGTTGGCTATCATATCCACGGCTCTTTTAGGGTGTAATCACGACTCACTAAGCTATAGTGGTGGCCCTGATACGGCTCCTCCAACAGATATTGTACCACCAACGGACATTCTTCCTCCGACAGATATTGTACCACCAACGGATATTCTTCCGCCGACTGACATTATTCCACCAACAGATATTATTCCCCCAACAACTTACATCGGTTCACTGTTGTCGAGCGGGGCGTTTGTTTCTGGAGATGTGTACTGTGACGGCATTCATCTTGAAAACGGAACGTTCAGTGTAAAACAAGGCGTGAGTTTTAGCTGTACCTTGGGTCACCTTACTTTAGGTGATTTCACGGCTCCTTTCCCCGAAGTCACAGAAAGCACGATTTCAAATGATGCGCTTCATGCGGCATTTGAGTTGACAGAATTACATGGAGACAACGTTACCAAGGTACTCGAATCAATTGATGTTTGTGAGACTGAAAGTGCTATCTGTCTAAAAGAGCTGGATGCTTTTGATATTGAGGATGTGTTCTCGCAGCTTGATGATCAAGATGCTGTCGATGCGTACTTTTCATCGAAAGAAGAGGAGTCTACAGATGAAGTAGGTAAGGCTCCTAGTTCACACGTAGACACAACTGTTGTTCCTGCGGTTGACCCTAATGCGGACAATAACCTTAACGCTGGTTTTGTTTCTGCAGACGCGGAGTCTACCTATGCTTATAAGCCAAGTGTTGAAGGTAAGGTGTTAACTCGCAGTAAGCTTACAGACGCTAATGGTACGCCGATTTCTGGGATCAGTTTCTTTTCGGCTAACGCGACGGGCGTGACGGATGAAGAGGGAGTCTTTGAGTACCTGTGGGGCGACAGAATCGTTTTTGGTATTGATACGTTTGAGTTTGGCTCCATTACGGGTAATCAGGTTGCTTATAAATTGTCTGATGTGACCAATAATGTGGTTGAGAAAGCGAATATCCAGTCATTACTAGAGCGCTATGCGGTTGATCATGTAAGTTATTATGAGATATCTGAAGAAGTCCAAGATACCTTTTCAAATTACCCTAACGTTATAAATGAGTTGATCAACCTAACTCTGCCAAATGGGGGGCTGATAGAGGGTACAGACTTCGAACTTCCTAATGAGTTTGTTGGTCAGTTTAGCCAAGGGTTAACGGCAGTCATTGATGAGCAGCTGCGCCAAACGCCTCAGTTTATGGATTATGTTCGTCAACCTGCCGTTTTATCTATGGATTCTGGTCAGTATGTTACGGAGTCTCTGCAGCAAATCTTCCACAACGTCACCACATTCCATGTTTTCAATGACAATGGTAGTTTTTACGGTGCGACGGGGTATACCCGTGGTATGCGAGCTCTGAACATATCGAACAGAGCATTCCCTGTGATGATGCCAAGAACTGATAAAAACCGTCAGCTTTATTTTGGTGAGAAGCAGGCTTGGACTCGTGAAGGCAAACCTTACATCGCACAACACCCAAGTATCTCGATGCCTCCGATTCCTTTAGTCTCTGAAGACAACGCGACTTATGGTTTCCCATTCGTTACTGCAGGCGAGATAGGCAAAGGTAAGGTCGTGTTCATGGGCAATGGCTTATATCCAAGTATTCTGTCATGCCCAGAGAATTATTGGGCTAATCGCACATTACATATCGACAGCAACAAACAACAGTGCACTGTTTCGAAGTTTGAAAACCTACTACATGATGACCAAGGCAGCATGAGGTTGTTTTTCTCGAACTTGTTTGAGTGGTTCAATAATGGTTTGCCTATTGCTGGGATGAATGCAGTGACCAATATTGACCAAGCCTATTCGGCTTATCACCACTCCACAATGGGTAAGCAGTACACGTTTTTTGTTAGTCCTCAGTATGGTTTTGCATCAGTAGAAAAGCGTGGCTCAGGTGACTTTGATGGTTTAGATGCGAGTACTACGCCGATTTTGATCCTTCAGGCATATCCCCCTAAGTTGGTTCAAGATGGCATGACTAACCAGTTTGTTGCTGACTTGGATAACCCGAACTTAAGCCAAGACGATATTACCGCTCTTATCAACTATGTTAATGACGGCGGCAATATCTTATTTATGGATGCTATTCAAACGACAAACCCTGAACCTATTGGACGCTTGGCGGATGCCGCTGGTGTTTCACTAGGTGGTGAAAACGTTACGCCGACAAACCAAGCTTTCTGCGGTAGCTCTTATTACTGCCAAGCACCTTATCCTAATCTTCACGTGAAGAGTCAAAAGGAAATGTTGGTTCTTGAGCGTTTTCAAGATAACCAAGGAGAGCCTCCATTCACGGTAAATCAAGATGGTACGGTTGAGTGGATCAAAGATGAGTCCAAGATTAAGTTTGAGATCCCGACTTATGAGGTTACTAAGTTAGACGCTGAAGGGAAGCCAGTGCTTGATGCGTCTGGTGTAACAGTAATGGAGAAAAAATCCGCACGTATCTTTGTTGAATCGGCAGAAGAGCGTGAAGCGGCGATCAAAGAACTGCAATCTGCATTTGTTGGAACTGATCTTTGTACAAACGATTATGAATATGAATTTAACTGTATTGAGACTCGTTCTGGAGACGGTGTTACTGTTCGCGGTGCTTATTATCGCGCAGACTTTGATCGCTATGAAGTAAGTGAAGCTGTTGTTGGTAGCATGGTTAAAGCGGCGAACTTGGGCACTAACTTTACGGCGCTTTATGAGCATGAAATTTACTATAGAACAAAAGGTACTCAAGGTAAGCGTCTGTCTAACAGCGAATTGAATCAAGCGTTTGATAACCTGTCTGTTTGGATGTGGAATGACAACGCATACCATTTTGAAACAGAAATACAAGATGAGTTGGGGTTCAAGCAGGCTGTTCAGTTCCTTAACTGTTATACCGAAGACTTACATCAAACAGACACAATGGATGCACAGTGTCCTGTTGACTTAAAAGCGTCGTTAGTCGCTAATGGAATGATTCATGGCGAAGGTGAGTTATCTGGGCAGTTGAATCCTAGCTATCCATTAAATTACATGGAGAAACCTCTGACTCGTATTATGTTGGGGCGCTCATTCTGGGATCATGAAATCGTTGTTGATACCACAATGTATCCGGGTCGAACTTCGGGGGCATCTTCGTCAAGTACGGTAATGGTTCAGACCAACGGTAAAGCGGTGACGTATTCGGCAGGAAACAATCAATCGACAGGTCTGTGGGCACCTCAATTACAAGAAGTAACTATTCAAGATGGCGTGGCAGCTACGATTACTGTGATGATCGCGGATGATCTTACAGGTAAGCCGAATCACGAAACGAGTTTGAAACGCCCTCCACGTATGCAAACCAGCTTTGACTACAATGGTTCGAGCTTAACTTTCAAGGTTCCATATGGTGGCCTTATTTACATTCAACCGAAAGTAAAAGAGCTTGGTGAAGTCTCGTTTAGCATTGATGGCGCGTTAAAAGCGGCTTGGTGGAAAGAGGGACAGTGGATTAACACTATTCAATCGGCAGACGCACCAATTGCAGAAATCGATACGGGTTCATTTATTTACACTACACCAATCAGGAATCTAGAATCCGCTGATTTGAACCAATTCGCAACAGATATGAATCGATTCGCTGAAGCGGCAAGTGACTTCTACGGGCGTGATGAGAAACAAAGCACTGGTTTACACCGTAGGTTCACTTATCCAGAACTGAATGCGTTCCGCCATCGTTTTGTGAATGACGTGCAGATTTCGATTGGCGCTGCTCACTCTGGCTACCCAGTGATGAATTCAAGCTTTAACGCAAATCGGACATACATTCCAACCAACCCTGTGAACGATTGGTTGTTGTGGCATGAAGTTGGTCACAACTTAGCATCAGCTCCTTTCCTTGCGGCTGGTAGTACAGAAGTGACCAATAACCTTCTTGCGTTGTATATGCAGGAGTTAGAGGGGCGCAATGCAAACCCTGAAATGGATCGTATTAAATCGGATATTAAGAAAGCACCTAAATGGCTAGAGCTTAATAATGAACATGCGTGGTCACATGGTGATGCAGGTTTACGATTAGTTATGTTTGGTCAGCTAAAAATCTGGGCAAAATCGAACTTTGCAATTGATGATTGGTATACACGCGGCGCAAGCCAATCTGATGTGTATGGTGAAGATGAAGGCTGGAACATGTTCAAACTTATGCACCGTAAAGCTCGAGGTGATAGAGAAGGCGACTCGAATACGAACTATTGTAGTGCTAGCGAGACTGGGCTTTCTGGTGGAGACCTAATGATGGTGTGCGCTTCTTATGTTTCAAACTATGACTTAAGTGACTTCTTTGAAGTTTGGAACGTGGGCGAAACGTCCATGACTAATGCTGATGGCACGAAGTCTTATAGTGGCGGAATTAGCTCTAAAGGTCTTAGTGCGGTTGAACAATTAAAACTAGAGAAACCAAACAACAGTCCTTTGAATGTTGATTCAATTTACTAACGCTAATTATTGCTAAAGCATTTTATAGCTTAAAAACAAACGCCACACTGAAACTACGTGTGGCGTTTTTGTTGGAATGCTCTAGAAATTTCAGCTAGATCAGTCTTCTACATGATGTTTAATACTTCGGCTGCCATTGGTTGACTGTCCTTGCTAGAGAAAGCAGGTTAAACTGCGCGTATCATAATTCTAAAGGATGGTGCCATGTACCACGGTCATATCTATTTCCCTCTGCGATTTGCAGAGCAGGCAGAAACACTACGTCAGAAAATTCTATCGGAACGTAAAGATGTATTAGAGGTTTTTCCACTAATACAGCGTTTGGTTGGTCCACATAAGATGCCAATGTTTGAGATTCACTTTGCGAACAAAGAGTCGGGCATTGTTGAATGGCTTGAGCAAGAACGCGGTGATATGTCGGTGCTTATTCACCCTGTAACTGGCGGTGAAGAAACTTTGGATCACACAGTACGAGCGATCTGGCTTGGTCGTGAATTGGGTGTCTTTGAAGAAACGCTTACTAGCTAATCAAATATACCAATATTGCACTTAACTCATTCCGACCGGAAAATACATGAACAATAAAAAGGCTCCTCAAATGAGGAGCCTTTGTTTTAAGGAGCCGTTTTACCAAGAAACCGGTTATCAAGAGCCTCTGGTTATCGGGCTGAACCGTTAACCAGAGTAGGGGGATTAAGCCTCTGCAGTTACCTTAGAGTCACTCATCTTTTTAAGAGCCGCGTAACCAAAGCCTGTTACCGCTGTACCTGCTGCAATCGCCAATAGGTACATTAGAACTGGAGAGATAGCACCAGGAATCAGTAGTACGAATAGACCGCCGTGTGGAGCCATTAGCTGAGCACCAAACATCATTGATAGAGCACCTGTTAGTGCACCACCTGCCATACAAGCTGGGATAACACGCATTGGATCTTTCGCTGCGAATGGGATTGCACCTTCAGAGATGAAACATAGGCCAAGAACGAATGATGCTTTACCTGCTTCACGCTCGCCTGCTTCAAACTTGTCTTTCACTAGGAAAGTCGCAAGGCCCATACCTAGAGCTGGAACCATACCTGCTGCCATGATAGCTGCCATTGGTGCGTAAGTTTGCGAAGCCAGTAGACCAACACCGAATGTGTAAGCCGCTTTGTTTACCGGACCACCAAGGTCGAAACACATCATTGCGCCTAGAATCACACCCAGAAGAATCGCATTAGACGTTCCCATGTTGTTTAGGAAAGTTGTCATCGCGCTCATCACGCCAGAAACAGGGCCACCCACGATGTAAACCATCACAAGACCAGTGAACAAACTCGCGATAAACGGAATGATCAAGATTGGCTTGAGGGCTTCCATGGATTGTGGAAGTTGAACCTTGTCGGCAATGAATTTCGCTGCGTAACCTGCAATGAAACCCGCTGCGATACCACCTAGGAAGCCTGCGCCTGTTGAGCTAGCCAGCATACCGCCGATTAGGCCTGGAGCCAGACCCGGACGGTCAGCAATTGAGAATGCAATGAAACCAGCAAGAACAGGAATCATCAGTGCGAATGCGGAGCCACCACCGATAGTCATCAGTGCTGCAGCCAGTGTGCCTTCTTCTTTAAACGCTTCGATACCGAATACGAAAGAGAGTGCGATGATCAAACCACCCGCAACCACTACTGGAAGCATGTGCGATACACCTGTCATTAGGTGCTTGTATACGCCTTTCTTCTCGTCAGCAGGCGCTGAATTTGAAGATGCTGTGTGTTGGTATGGTTTAGCTTCTGCGAATGCTTTTTCCATCTCTTGCTTTGTTTTCTTCAAAGCAGGGCTTGTCGTTGTTTTGTATAGCGCTTTGCCGTTAAAACGATCCAGAGGAACGTCGATGTCTGCTGCGATGATAACTAGATCAGCGTCTGCGATTTCTTGGTCTGTCAGTTGGTTTTTCGCACCTACAGAGCCGCGAGTTTCCACTTTGATTTGGTGACCTAGGCGTTTGCCTTCTGCTTCAAGCGCTTCAGCTGCCATAAAGGTGTGTGCAACACCAGTTGGGCAAGCGGTAATCGCTACGATCTTCTTGCTGCCTGTGCTTGCTGTTGTAGAAGAGTTTGGAGAGGTACCGGTCACTTCAACAGTGCTTTCAGCTTGAGAAGCGTCTAATACCGTTGCTTCTGCTACCGCTTTCTCTAGGAATGCTTTTGCATCAGCTGTGCATTCAGAGATAGCTGCTTGGTACACTTTCTTACCAACAAAACGAGCTTTATCAACATTTTTGTTAGCTGCGATAACTACAACGTCGCTGCTGTCGATAGCGTCTTGCGATACAGTTGAATCAGGTAACACGCTTGATTGACATTCAATAGCGGCGTTCCAACCCAGTGCTTTTGTCGCTTGCTCTAACAAGCCTGCTGCGATGATGCTGTTTGCTACGCCACTAGGGCAAGCTGTGATAATGGTAATATTCATAATAAACCTTTTGTCCTATTTGCTTGTGTCTAACTGGCTAGTTGGAGCACTAAGCGACTGTAATTGGATATTTTGTAGTACTGAATCCAGCTCTTGTTGGCTGGTGATGCCCACGCCTACCTGTGAAACTGCTAGAGCAGATAGGGCGGTTGCGAATTTAATAAGTTCTGGTTTTGGCATCTGTTGCATGTGACCCCAACATAGACCAGCAACTAAGGTGTCGCCTGCGCCTACCGTGCTTACTACTTGCATGCGCGGTGGTTGAGCATGTAACCATTCACCTTGGTTAAGCCACATCACGCCTTCAGCGCCAAGTGATACCACGATGTTCTCGATGCCTTTTTCACTTAGGGCTTGGCCCGCGTGTTGGCATTGGTCACGAGTTGTCAGCTCTGCATTGAACAGCTGAGACAGCTCTTCATCGTTTGGTTTGATCAACCATGGTTGTGCATTGATACCGGCTTTAAGTGCGTCACGGCTGCTATCAAATAGAACCTTCTTACCTAAATCGTGTAAGCGTTGAACCCAAGAAGCGCAAAGCTCAGGAGAGATACCTTGTGGCAAGCTGCCTGCAATCACGAAGTAATCGTGCGTTTCAGCAAGTTCTAATAGGGTTTCTTCGAACGCTTTAATCGCGTCAGCATCAACAGGAACACCTGGGAAGTTGATGTCGCTTACTTGGCCTGAGTTCTCTACCAACTTCACGTTGATACGAGTCGCGCCATCTACACGGATAAAGCGGTCAGTTGCGCCCATCTGTTCGAACAGTTGGCAGAAGGCTTCTTCGTTATTGCGACCAAGGAAACCTGTTACGGTCACTTTCGCGCCAAGCTCTGAAAGTACTTTTGCTACGTTTACGCCTTTGCCTGCCGCATGTAGAGAGCCTTTGTTCACTAGGCTCACTGAACCCACGTTAAGTGCGTCGATAGCGCCAGTTAGGTCGAGAGCAGGGTTTAGCGTAACGGTAACGGCTTTGATTTGTTTATCAGACATATCTATTCCTTAACCTTCGCCAAGGCCTGAAGCGATAGCTTTACCAATCGATTCAAGTGCTTGTGCTGCATCTTCACCTTCAGCAACAAACTGAAGCTGGTGGCCGTGTTTAACGCCAAGTGCGATTACTTTCATCAAGCTCTTCGCGTTCACTTCTTTTCCGTCGCCATCTAGGTTTGAAACGCGGATAGTTGATTCAAACTTCTTCGCTTCAGCGACTAGCATTGCACCCGGACGAGCGTGCAGGCCGTGTGCGTTTTTGATTTTGAATACTGCGCAGTTGTCATCGTCTTGAGAAGCTGTAGAAACCGCTTCACCTTTCAGAAAACCAATCACTTGCGCTGCGTCAGCGGTTAGCAGTTGTTGCTGTTTACCTTCGAAAACCATCTTGCTTAGGTTTGCTAGGATCGATTGGTGCGCGCTGTTACAAGCAGCAAATGCCACCAATGCTTTAACCGGTGTGCCTTCGAATTCACAATGGTTCGCTGTTGAAACGAAAGACACGCCAGTGCGAGTTACACCTTTATCACTACCCAACAACCACAGGCCTTGGCCTAGGTGAGTTGGTGTTTTTGTCACTAGGTCGGCAACGAATGTGTTGTCTGTGCAACCTGTGTTCTTAAGTAGGCCGCCTGCCACTGCCGACATTTGAACCATGTCGCTTGCTGGGAATAGTAGCTGAACTAAAGAAGCGTCTAGGTCGGCTTCTAGCTGAACTTCGCCGTTAAGTAGGGCGATGATTTCGTCTTCTGATTTAGCTTGCTTTAATTTCTCTTCAACACCGTCTGCCGCTAGAACCTTTGTTAGTTGCTTAAGAATGCCTAAGTGCTCGTCAGATTTCGCTGCAATACCAATTGCTACGTAAACACGGTTGCCGTCTGCCCAATCAATACCTTCAGGGAAGTGGTGTACCGCAACGCCTGTCTCTTTTACTAGGCCACGAGTATTCGTCGTTCCGTGAGGAATCGCGATGCCGTTACCTAGGAACGTAGAGTTCTGGTTTTCACGGTTCAGCATTCCTTCAACGTAACCAGAGTCAACTAAGCCTTTCGCGGTTAGGTCGCCAGCAATGTTTTGGATAGCTTTGAATTTGTCTTCGGCAGTTTGGCCTAGAGTGATGTCAGATTTTGATAATTTAAGCATGGTGCCTCTTTAGCGTATCGCTTGAGAATTTGTGTATCGCTACGATTCAGTCTAGAGCAAGATTCATGGAGCTTAACTTGTTGCTTAACTCTTTGTTTTATAATAGCTGAATCGGTTCAGCATTCAGTGTAAAAAAATTCAGCAAAGCCGATTTTGGTTTTCAAAATAGTTTTGCTGCGTGTCGTAATTTCAGTTTCGTTAACAACAAGAAGCTGAATCACGACAAATGACGCTCAATCCATTCAAAAGGATGATTGAAGTCACTTTTCAGATTTTGCTGAATCCTTTCAGCTTTTATACTGAATCGATTCAGCATATAATTCAACTAATCCAAGGATCAGAAGATTGGTTATATGATCCTACGCACAAAATACAGGTCACCCATATGACACTAGATGAGATTGCCAAACTAGCCGGTGTGTCGAAAACGACAGCCAGCTATGTTATTAATGGCAAGGCGCAGAAATACAGAATCAGTGAAAAGACTCAGCAGAAAGTAATGGCAGTCGTGGAAGAGTATAACTACCGACCAGACCATGCTGCTTCGTCGTTGCGCGCTGGTAATAGCCGTTCATTTGGTTTGATTATTCCTGACTTGGAAAACAGCAGTTACGCGCGTTTAGCAAAATTGATAGAGCAGAACTCACGTAAAGTGGGCTATCAGATTTTGATTGGTTGCTCAGATGATGACGCTGAAACCGAGCGAAAGGTCGCTGAAGCCTTGGTAAGCCGTCGTATCGATGCCTTGCTGGTGGCGAGCTCAATGGCAGACGCTAATGAGTTTTACTTGAAGCTACAAAACTCAGGTACGCCAGTCATCGCGATAGACCGTCCTTTAGATGATGAGCACTTTGCCTGCGTGATCAGTGAAGATTTCGAGGCTGCATTTGAACTGACTCATTCGATTCTTGATGACAGTATTCATAGTGTTGGTTTGATTGGAGCACTGCCTGATCTGAACATTTCACGTGAACGTCAGCTGGGTTTTGAAGCGGCGAATAAAGCACATACTCAACAAACAAGGCTAGCAGAAAACAAGCCGATGGTAGTGGGTTATGGAGAACACTTTGATAGAGAATCAGGGCGCGAGGTTTTTGAAGACTGGATAGCTAAAGGCACGGTGCCTGATGCGATTGTGACTATGTCTTACACTTTGTTAGAGGGTGTGTTGGATGTGATGGTTGAAAAGCCAGAGCTGATTAATCAAGTAAAACTGGCAACCTTTGGTGATAACCGACTGCTCGACTTCTTGCCTTTTAAAGTCCATTCACTGCCTCAGCAGTTTGAAGTAATTGCCGACAGCGCTTTTGCTTTGGCGCTGAATGCATCGGCTAAGCGTTACCAAGCTGGCATTGAACTCGTGCCAAGAAGCTTAGTGAAACGAGGCTAAACGCGGTTATATTAGGCTAATTCGTAAACGTATCTAGTTTGGGTTTAACAATAACCCCAGTTCTACGACCGCAACAATGCCGAGCAACAAAGCCAACACTTTCCAAAACTGGATCGGGTTTCGGTTTATCAAAGGTTGCTTGGCTTTGCTTTTCACCAAGCTTTGGTTTGGTGTGTAAAGGTCTGCTACAAAATCCCCCAACACTTGATGACGTTCGCTTGGTGATTCCGCGCAGGCTTTTTGTAATACCAAATCCACCCAGCTTGGTAAGTCAGCTCGTTTCTGTGTGATGGGTTGGTATTCCCATTGATGGTGACGAGATTGCTTAAGCGATTGTGCGGTCATTTCAGAGTAGGGTAATTCACCGGTTAGCATCTCATAGCCGATTACAGCGATAGAGAACAGATCAGAGCTGGTGGTCGCGCTGTTGTGCTTGATGGTCTCGGGTGCAATGTAATTGACCGCGCCTAATGGTGTGTCGTCCTTGTCAGTGAGCTCTCCCTCTTCAAGGCCTCTCACTAATACCGCACCAAGGTCGATGATTTTTACCTCACCATCACGTTGAATCATGATGTTCTCGGGCTTTAAGTCTCGGTGCACCATGTCTGCACGTTGTAATACTCGAATGCCTTGAGTGATCTTTTCTAATATGTCGCGCACTTCATTGAGTGACGGTTTTGGGTTGTCGTACATCCATTGTCTTAGGGTGATACCTTCTACCCATTCGCAGATTTGGTATAAGAATTGCGAGTTCTCTGGCGTCGGGTAAACCTTCATTACTCTCTTGTTTTTTAACAAGATCCCCGCCCATTGTTCATTAAAGAAAGCTCTGAGTTGCGAAGGGCTATCGTGATATTGAACGGAAGGGACTTTCAGCACGAACTCGGTTTGTGTCTCTTTCTGCATCACACGATACACATGGCTTCTTGACCCTGCATACAACACCTCAAGTACCATGAAGTTGTCGATACTTTGCCCGAGCTTTAAAGCGGGTGGGATTGCCCGTTTAGCCAGCTTCTCATGGAATTCAATCAGCGAAGGTTTAGGCAGATGGCTGACTTGCACAATCAAGCAGCTCACGTTGTCTGAGCTATTGTGGCTTAAAGCGGTGTTACAGATGGTTTGCGCTGCGTATTCGAAATCCGCTCCGGGTTTATCGATGTGTTCTTTGAAGGTGTTGGGAGATACAAACTCGTGCACGCCATCAGATGTCAGGATAAAGCAGTCGTTTTTCTTGATAGGCAGGGTTTGATAGTCAACGTTGAGTTGGTTGTCCATGCCTAAGGCGCGTGTAAGATAATGCTTCTGTCCCATATTTTTACGCGTGTGGTCGCGGGTCAGTTGGCGTAATTCTCCATCTCTGAGTAAGTAAATGCGGCTGTCGCCAACGTGGAATATATGTGCGGTGTTTGATTTTAATATCACGCTGCTGAACGTCGAAACGAGGGCATTGTGGTTCACTTGTTGTGCGGGATGAATATTAGAAACAGACGTGTTGAAGAGCCAAGAATTGAGGGACGTTAAGACCTTTTGCGCCGAACGTTGAATGCTCCAGCTTTGGGGAGTTGCGTAATAGTCGTCGATAAACTGCATCACGCTGGTGTGACTGGCTTTCTGGCCGTATTCACTGCAACTTGCCCCGTCTGCAATACAGGCAACACTGCCTTTAAACTCTTGCTCAGTACGAGTTTTGGGGTGCTTTACAATGATGGCGTCTTGATTTTCATCACGTATGCCTTTATTCGAATAACCACCAAACTTAAGCGTTAACTGGTTGTTGGATTCTGGCGTGACGACTTGCCCTTGGCTGAATGAAATTGTCATAACTGATCTTCTTCTTAACTGTTCTTCTTCCCGCTTCCTTGACAGAACATCCTAGGAAGAACAAAAGCCCTAGTGAACTTAGAGCCTTTGAACGAAGCACCTAGCATTGATGTATCCGCTAAGGTGCTTCTCCCGATTCAATAATATCAATGCTTCATAGTACAGACCTAGCTTGAAACATTAATCAGCGTGACACTGCCATCGTCGTTTACTTCGGCGATTTGACCGTTAGGCTCTTCCATGAACAGTAGAGTCACAAAGCCAAGTACCGCTGTTGCAGCAATCACTAAGAAGAAGGTTTGGTAGCTCACGAATGACAACACAGTTAGGTAAACTACTGCACCCACGTTACCGTAAGCGCCCGTCATACCTGCAATTTGACCTGTCATACGACGCTTGATTAGAGGAACCGTTGCGAATACCGCACCTTCACCCGCTTGCACGAAGAAAGAACACGCCATCGCCGCAACAACCGCTAGCCATACAGGCCATGTGCTGTCGACTTGACCCATTGCGAAGTAACCCACAGCAAGACCAATCGTTAGAATAAGCAGTGTTGGTTTACGACCGAATTTATCTGAAATCCAACCACCACCTGGGCGAGACATTAGGTTCATAAAGGCATAAGCCGATGCAACCATACCTGCAAGAACCGGTGTTAATTCAAAGGTTTCAGAGAAGAACAGTGGCAGCATAGAAACCACAGCCAGTTCAGAACCAAATGTTGCGAAGTACAATACGTTAAGTACCGCTACTTGCTTGAACTTGTACTGGTGAATCTCAGGCACTTCTTCTTTAAATACGTTCTTGTTTACTTTCCAAACTTGCGACACTTCGTACACGTAAAGTGCTGCTAAACCTGCATACACAGAGTAAACCGCCATGTCAGACAACATGTTGATGTTGCTTGGTGATAGCTTCCAAGTCAGTAGCGCTAAAGCGGCATACATAGGGATCTTCATAATAAGTAGGAAGAAAAAGTCACCCTTTGATGTCACTTCCATTGCTGTTACTTGAGCAGGCTTGAAGTAAGTCGAACCTTTTGGTGTATCTGACACGTTTTTGTAGAAGATAAACGAGAACGCTAAGCTCATTACGCCGGTAATACCGACCGCATAACGCCAGCCGTCTTCACCACCAAACGCTAGAGCGAGAGTTGGAAGTGTGAACGCCGCTGCTGCTGAACCGAAGTTACCCCAGCCGCCGTAAATACCTTCTGCAGTACCCAGTTCGTTGTGTGGGAACCATTCAGACACAAGACGAATACCGACAACGAAACCTGCACCAATGAAGCCCAGTAGGAAACGAGCGATTGCTGCTTGAATGAAAGAGTCTGCCAGAGCAAACATGAAACAAGGGATAGAACAGACCGCGAGTAGCGAAGAGTAAACCAACCTTGGGCCGTATCTATCGGTTAGCATGCCTATTGCGACACGTGCCGGAATGGTCAATGCAACGTTGAGGATCAGGAGGGTTTTGATCTCTTCAGTAGAAAGACCAAGCGTAGTTTTTACCATTTGCAGTAGTGGGGCAAAGTTGAACCACACAACAAAGGTAATGAAAAAGGCCATCCAGCTTAGGTGTAAGACCTTCATCTTACCCGTAAATGAAAGCAGCGAAAATTTAGTGTTATCCATGGTTTAAATCCTTTAAATCTGGAAAATTACCCGGTTTGTGCACCTGCGTTACTTCCGAACTTAGAACGCTTTTAATGTGCATAAACCCTGTGCCGAAATTGCGCACGCTAATAAGCGTTTGCATGATGGTGTCGGCGGTTTAGTTAACTGGCGATAGTAAGTGGTGCGAGAACTTGAACTTGTTCTCCTTGTTTGCGAACTTCAAATTTCACGAGCTTGAGCTCAGGCTGTTCAAGACATTCGCCAGTTTCTAAGTGGTAATGCTGCTTGTATAAGGGTGAGGCCACGTAAGGTTCTCCGCTTAATGAACCAATTATACCACGTGACATCACATTCGCCTTGCCGATAGGGTCGTAATTAGAGAGCCCATAAAGCGTGTCGCTGCGCTTGCAGTAAAAAATAGCCACTTGGTTATCGTCTACTTTGGCGCAAATTCCCCCGTTTGGGGTTAGATCGCTGGTGCTGCATACGGTTGTCCAATTTTCCATGACTTTCTCCTAGTCTAAAATTGAGTTTTTATTTTTTTATTGATGAACCTGATGAAATTTATGAAACCTCAGTCACTTCGATTTGGTCTGCTTTAGCGAGCTTTTCATCGCGTTTTGAATCGGAAGAAGAGCTCAAGCTCGGCTTAGGAAAACGCTGCTCTCGTTCTTTGATGAAAGAGAGGCTAGTGTCCATTTCTTCGCTGTTGATGTAGTGCTGGAAGCGTTTCATCTTTTCAGGGTTTTCGATGGTGGTTTTCCACTCACACTGGTATTTTTCGATGTTGAGGGCGATATCGGCCTCAAGTTCTTCAGCAACGTTGAGCTTGTCTTCAATCACGACTTGCTTGAGGTATTCGATGCCGCCTTCAAGGTTCTCCATCCATACTGATGTGCGCTGTAGGCGGTCTGCGGTACGTGTGTAAAACATCAGAATGCGGTCGATGTATTGCAGCAGTGTGGTTTCATCAAGGTCGGTAGCGAAAAGGTCACCATGGCGAGGGCGCATACCGCCGTTACCACAGATGTAGAGGTTCCAACCTTTGTCGGTGGCGATAATGCCAAAATCTTTTGATTGGGCTTCTGCACATTCACGAGTACAGCCAGAAACCGCAAACTTGATCTTGTGTGGTGAACGCAGGCCTTTGTAGCGGTTCTCAAGACGAATCGCTAAGCCAACACTGTCGTCGACGCCGTATCGACACCAAGTGCTACCGACACACGATTTCACGGTACGAACCGATTTACCGTAGGCATGCCCAGTTTCAAAACCTGCATCAATTAGCTTTTTCCAGATGATTGGCAGTTCGTTAAGTTGTGCGCCAAACAAGTCGACACGCTGACCACCGGTGATTTTGGTGTAGAGGTCGAATTCTTTAGCGACTTCGCCAAGCACGATCAATTTATCTGGAGTGATTTCACCGCCAGCAATACG
Source organism: Vibrio sp. 10N.247.311.12 (assembly GCF_041467515.1). Lineage (NCBI taxonomy): Bacteria > Pseudomonadati > Pseudomonadota > Gammaproteobacteria > Vibrionales > Vibrionaceae > Vibrio > Vibrio sp. 10N.247.311.12. Next base: position 4,869 of record NZ_JBFSUV010000014.1, on the reverse strand, counting down.
CGGAACCACGGAGTAAGTGCCGTCTTTTTGCATGTTGCCAAGGTAGATGTCATTGGTGTCTTGCAGCTCGATATGTTGATCTTCAAGGATGTAATCGTTCCAGTACGAAGCCAGAATCGAACCGACAGCCGGTTTACACACAGTACAGCCCAATCCGTTGCCGTGAGAATCTAACAGCTCGTCGAAGGTCTTGATTTTGTTGACGCGAATGATGTCGGTAAGCTCTTGGCGAGAATAAGCAAAGTGCTCACAGATATCGTTAGAGACTTCCACACCCAAGTTACTTAGCTCGCTATCCAGAACTTGTTTCGCAAGGGCAGAACAACCGCCACAACCTGTTGAAGCGTTGGTGGTTTCTTTTAGAGCCGCCATCGTGGTGCAGCCAGCTGAAACGGCCTCTTTAATATCGCCTTTGGTCACATCAAAACATGAACAGATCACAGCGCTATCAGGCAGAGCTTCAACACCCATTGCAGAGCCAGAATCATCGGCCACGTTAGGTAAAATTAGCACTGATGGGTTTTCAGGAAGGGGCATATCATTTTGCTTGATTTGCAGTAGCGAACCGTAGGCTTCTGCATCACCCACTAACACAGCACCAACAATCTTTGTGCCGTCAGCCGAGATGATCAGGCGCTTATAAACTTGTTCTATTTCATCGTTGTAGGTATACGATTGAGCACCTTCTGTCTTGCCGTGCACTTCACCAATACTGGCAACATCGACGCCAAGCAGTTTGAGCTTGGTGCTCATGTCGGCGCCAGTGAACGCAGCGTCGTCAGTACCGTCAGAGACAATATGCGCAGCCGCGATTTTCGCCATTGAATAGCCAGGGGCGACTAAGCCGAAGATCTTGTTGTCCCAAAGGGCACATTCACCAATCGCATACACGTTGTCGATGTTGGTTTGGCAGTGATCGTTAATCACAATGCCGCCACGTTCACCAATGGCGATATCAGAGCTGCGAGCTAAGGCATCTTGAGGGCGAATACCCGCAGAGAACACGATCATATCGGTTTCAAGGTGGGTGCCGTCTGCAAAGTTCATACGGTAGCGAGCGTTTTCTCCGTCGACTATTTCAGAGGTCGCTTTCTCGGTGTGAACCTGCACCCCAAGGTCTTCAATCTTTCTGCGTAATAGGGCACCGCCACCGTCATCTAATTGAACCGCCATCAGGCGAGGCGCAAATTCAACCACATGGGTTTCTAAGCCAAGGTTTTTGACTGCGTTTGCGGCCTCTAAGCCAAGCAGACCACCACCAATCACCACGCCAGATTTGCTACCTTTGCTTGATAGTTCAATTGCGTCTAAGTCTTCAATAGTCCGATAAACGTGACAGTGTTCTTGATCGTTACCGGGAATAGGGGGAACAAAAGGGAAAGAGCCCGTCGCCAAGATTAGCTTGTCGTAACTTTCAACGTGACCACTTTCAGTGATGACTTGTTGATTGGCAGTGTCTAGCTTGGCAACCTTCTGGTTCAACAAGTAGTTCACGCCGTTGCTTTGGTAATACTCTTCACTGGTCAATGACAGGTCATCAGCACTTTTACCATTAAAGTAAGCCGTCAGCTGAACACGGTCGTACGCTAACCTTGGCTCTTCACTAAAAGTAATCACATCAAATTCATCACTGTCTGATTGCAGGATGTTGTCGATAAATTTGTGTCCAACCATGCCGTTACCAACAACGACGATTTTCTTCTTGCTCATAATCCATTCCTTATTCTCGGCGCCACCATCACTAGCATCTAATTTCTAGTCGTTAGCAGATGAATACCGGGTTGAGATTCCACTCAATTCATAATCATCAAGAAAAACAAAAATGTTTTTTCTAAGTCTTGGTTTTTAGTGGAGCAAGGAGGATGCCAGATTGCGATTTGTTCATTTAAATAAAATTTAATATATATATTTCAGTGATTTAAAAATTGCAGGTGGCACGTAATTACCCCTAAAGTGGTATGTAAAATTTTTGTTATATTTATATAAATGAGCGTTTGTGGTGCAACTTTCTGCAAGATGGTGCAAAAATTAAGTTTCTATCGTGGTTAATTTCTATTTTGCTCATTTCTGATAGGTTTGTGTTTATTAAGATCTTGTTTTTATTGTTAAATATTTCTTGCTTGTTGATTGCTATGAAGTGGCGTGTTATTTGCTTATTTTCAGTTATTACAATTATGGATAATTGAGCGAGAAACGGATGACCGATTCAAACAGCGGCTGGATAAAATCGACCTGTGCTTATTGTGGTGTAGGGTGTGGAATAGAAGCGAGACCGACATCGTTAGGAAAACTAGAAGTGCGTGGTGATAAAGATCATCCATCAAACTATGGAAAGCTATGCACTAAAGGGATTGCGCTCGGCGACACCGTCACGCCTTTAGGTCGTCTTACACAGCCTGCTCATATTCAGAATGAGCAAAAACAAGAGCTAGATTGGAACAGTGCCACTCAGTTGGTCGCAGACAAATTCAATCAAACCATCGAAGAATTTGGGGCCGATTCCGTTGCGTTCTATGTATCTGGTCAGCTGCTTACCGAAGACTATTATGTTGCCAATAAACTGATGAAAGGCTTCATTGGTAGTGGCAACATCGACAGTAACTCTAGGTTGTGTATGGCTTCAACCGTGGTCGGGCATAAGCGAGCATTTGGCGCAGACACAGTACCGGTTTGCTACGAAGATCTCGAGCAAGCCGAACTCGTCGTGATTACAGGTTCCAACTTAGCATGGTGTCACCCGGTACTTTTCCAAAGATTAAGAGCCGCGAAACAAGCCAACCCTGCATTGAAAGTCATCGTCATAGACCCGCGTTATACCGACACTTGTGAAATCGCAGACATTCACTTGGCATTGGAATCAGGCTCAGACGTCGCATTGTTCAATGGTTTATTGGGTTACCTCGATGATAACGACAAGCTAGATGCAGACTACATAGAAAACCACACCCAAGGCTTTACTGAATCGATTCGATCTGCGACTCAATATCGTTATACACAGTCGGGCTGGGGCGACAAAAGCGTTCCTGAGCTCACAGGGTTAACAGAGCAGCAGCTGAAACAGTTCTACAGTTTGTTTGCATCGAACGAGAAGGTGCTGACCATTTACTCCCAAGGTGTGAACCAATCGACACAAGGGTGTGACAAGGTGAATGCCATTATCAACTGCCATTTAGCGACCGGGAAAATCGGTAAACCGGGCATGGGGCCATTCTCAGTAACAGGTCAGCCGAACGCAATGGGCGGGCGAGAGGTGGGCGGGTTAGCCAATACCTTAGCGGCGCATTTTGAATTTGGTGATCCGCAATCACACAAAACGGTGAGTGAGTTCTGGCAAACCGACAGCTTAGCCACACATGCGGGCTTAAAAGCGATTGACCTGTTTGATGCCATGAATGAAGGCAAAATCAAAGCGGTGTGGATTATGGCAACCAACCCAGTTGTGAGCCTGCCTGACAGTGAAAAGATCAAAGCGGCATTAGAGAAGTGCCCATTTGTGGTGGTGTCGGACTGCATTGCCGATACTGAAACCACTCGCTTGGCCGATGTGGTGCTTCCCGCGCAAGGGTGGAGCGAGAAGTCGGGCACCGTGACTAACTCTGAACGCCGAATCTCACGCCAACGCCGTGTATTACCAAGCCCAGGGGAAGCCAAACCCGATTGGTGGATTCTAAAAGAAGTCGCACAAAAAATGGGATTCAAAGAGCAATTTGAGTTCCGTCACGAAGGTGAGATCTTCAAAGAGTATTGCGAGATGACAGCGCTCGGCAATGAAACGGGCAAAGCGCGTGATTTGTGCTTAATTGGATTAACCAAACTGGATGAAAAAGGCTATGGCGAACTCACTCCACAGCAATGGCCAGTGTTAGAGTATCAACCAGAGATCATTGAGCAACGCATGTTCACCAATGGTGAGTTCTTTACCGAATCAGGCAAAGCGCAGTTTATTGCAGTTGAGCACGACAAACCGATTGCCGATACCAGCCTTGAATTCCCACTTATCATGAACACAGGCCGAATCAGAGACCAATGGCACACCATGAGCCGCACAGGTTTGGCGGCAGGCTTAGGTGAACACACCCCAGAACCGTTTGTCGCCATCCACCCAGATACCGTTTCAGAACTGAACTTGGATGAGTTTGGGCTAGATGCTTTCAACCACGCGACTATTAACCCTGTGGTGAAAGTGCGCAGCGCACAAGGGGAGTGCCAAGCGCGCTTAGTGGTGACCAAAGAGATGCGCCGTGAACAAGTCTTCATGCCTATCCATTGGAACGCACCGACTGCCAAAGACAGTAAGCCGTGTGACCTGATCCTACCTCATACCGATGCCGCATCAGGTCAGCCAGAATTCAAACACACCCCAGTGGTGGTTGAACCGTGTGGCTATCGCAGCGAAGCCGCACTGGTCAGTGATAAGGTGATGGATTGCAGCGGTTTTGATTACTGGGTGCGCCAAAGAGTGGAGGGCGGTTTTCTGTATCGCATCTCATCATCTAAGAACCCAATGGAGCTGGTGATTCAACTTGCCAACACCCTCGATGCCTTACCAGAACCTAACGCGGAGGCAATCAAATCACTCCATTACCACGGCAACAAATCATTCAAGAACTATGGCTCTGCGAAGCTAGGTCAGTCTGGTGTAAAGCAAGCCTTCGTGGTGAACAGTAAGCTAGACCATCAAAGCATTGAATGGCTAGTGGAGTGCCTAACAAGAGAAGCCGATGAAGAGTTCGAAGCCGAGTTTTTGAGTACTATGGCGAAGTAGTTACTTCCTCTTACTTATCCATACCTACAGCGTAAACGCCGACAATCATGTCCAATGCCGTTCGGATAAGCATTACTGTTTGAATCTAAACGGATATTTAGCTG